>NZ_DATCSP010000030.1:0-13815 GCF_036568385.1 Sulfurovum sp.
CTTGTGTTACCCTCTGTCGTATCCAGCGCCAATGCGGCTATGATGAAACCGGCATGGGAGATAGAGGAGTACGCAAGCATACGTTTTACATCATTCTGTACCAATGCCATCACGTTCGCGAGTGTCATAGTGATGACTGCAATGATCAAGATCATCCATCTCACCCACTCGATACCAAGATCGATATACATACCGAAGATCCTGATGCTCACTACAAATGCAGCCACCTTAGGTACCACGGACATATAACCTGCCAGCGGCGCAGAGGCACCTTCATAGACATCCGGAGCCCATGTATGGAACGGGAAGAGCGAGATCTTAAATGCAAAGGCGACCAGCAACAGCACAGAAGAACCAAAGATCGCGATCATCAATCCCGGTTCATTGATACGACCTGAAAGCACTTCAGCGACCTCATAGATCTCTACAGATCCGGTCAAAGCATAAATGACCGCTGAACCCATAGCATAGAAAGCAGCCGCCAGTGCACCCATGGTAAAGTACTTCACAGCCGCTTCATAGGAGTTGGATCTGTTGTGGAGTGCGATCAATGTATAGAGTGCCAATGATGCAGTTTCAAGCCCTACGAAGATTAGGATAAGGTTGTCAGAAGCAGCCATGAACTGGAATCCTGCGATCATGAACAAAAAGAGTGCAAAGAATTCAGGATAGGAGTATTCATGGAAACGCTTTGATGTTAACGCAAGCGGTATAAATATCATTGAGCCACCGATGATCATCAGTTGGGAAATGATAGAGACCCCGTCGATCAGCATTACATCAAAGAAGCCGCGTTCATTGACATTGAGTCCCATGACGGCACCAAAGTCCACGAAGAGTATCAAAATGGTCAACATCACATACAGCGACTTGTGCAGTTTATCATTGATCAGATCGATCACCAGAATAAACAATCCTCCGGCAATAGCAATAAGCATAGGGGCAAGGGTAATGAGGTTTAAACTCTCTAAGCTCACATTAATAGGCTCTAACATTAGATACCTCCCTTATCGTTTTTTGAAACTCTTATCATGTCTTTTGCCTCTTGCGTAATCGCTTTTTCATCCATAAAGTTCAACAATGCCTTTACAGAGTTATCAATAGGTGCCAGTACCGGTTTAGGATATACCCCCAGCCAAATGACTATCGCAACCAATGGGATGAGGGACCATGTTTCACGTCTGTTCAGGTCTTGAAGTTTTTTGTTCTCTTCGTTTTCCAGCGGACCAAAGAAAGTACGCTTCATGACACGCAACATATAGACCGCTCCCAGGATGATGGAAGTTCCTGCCAGGATGGTCATCATCGGTGATACCTCATAGAAACCAAGAAGGACAAGGAACTCACCGACAAAACCGATCGTAAGCGGCAATCCGACCGATGCCATCAACATAATTCCGAAGATGACAGCAAACTTTGGCATCACTGCGGCTATACCGCCGAACTCAGACATCAATTTCGTATGTCTTCTGTCATAGATCATACCGACAAGCATAAAGAGCGCACCGGATACGATACCGTGAGAAAGCATCTGGAAGACCGAACCAGCCAGACCTTCCGCATTCATGGCAAAAAGACCGAGCATGATAATACCCATGTGCGATACTGAAGAGTACGCGATCACCTGCTTGATATCTTTTTGCGCATAGGCGATCATCGCGGTATAGATGATCATGATAAGCGACAGCACTGCGATCGGCGTGATCGTCAATACTGATGCATCCGGGAACATTGGAAGCGAAAATCTTACGAATCCGTACGTACCCATTTTAAGCAGTACCGCAGCAAGGATCACAGAACCGATCGTCGGTGCCTGTCCGTGCGCATAAGGGATCCACGTATGGAAGGGGAACATCGGCACTTTGATGGCAAACCCTATAAAGAATGCCGCAAAGAGCCATAACTGATAATCTACCGGCAGGACCAGTGCATACCAGTCTGTCACTGCAAAGCTCCATACCCCTGTAAGACTATGGTAAATGTATGCGACGAACAGCATACCTACCAGCATGATCAGTGAACCTGTAAAGGTATAGAGGAAGAACTTGATAGAGGCATAGACTCTCAGCGGTCCACCCCATGCACCGATGATATAGAGCATAGGCACCAGTGAAAGCTCCCAGAACAGGTAGAATATGATCGCATCGAGTGCAACGAACACACCGATCATCGTCATCTCCAGGAAGAGAAGCGAAATGATCATGTTCTTGATGTTCTTTGTTTCCCCCATGCTTGCCATACCGATCATCGTCATCAGTGTGGTCATCAAGATAATGAAGAGTGAGATACCGTCTGCCCCAAGGTAGTACGAAATACCCATATCCGGGATCAACGGTATCATTTCTACAAACTGCATCCCTGCACTGGTTGTATCAAAACTGAACCACAACCATAGTGACAGCAAAAACTCTATGGCAACTACTGTAATACCATAGGTCCTTATGCTCTCTTTATCTACTACAAAACCCAACAGTCCTGCCACTGCCGGGAAGAATACCAATATACTTAAAATATTTTCCATTTTTACCCCTTACCCTATCATCGCTGAAATCGCAGCAATTACCAATAATAGTACCGCACCAACAGCCATCCAGTTTAGATAGTTTGAAAGGTTACCTGTTTGCATACTTCTTGTCTTGTCACCCGTACCATAAAGGAACTTCGCAATATTGTCTACGGTCGCGTCCACGATTTTTAAATCTACCTGTGTCCAGAACTTCTCAGAGATCATCATATACGGTTTTGTGATAAATTCTTCATAGAACTTCGGTACATAGTACTGATTTTTCAATAATTTATAGAAGAAACCATTCTCTTTTTCTTCGTTACGTTTAAAGGCATGTTCACCTGTTCTTGCATATTTCAGGTACGCAAGTGCAATACCGCTGATGGCAAAGAATATCACTATCAGCCCCAGGTAGGTAGCAATGTGGTGCGTGTGCTCGGACATTTCATACTGTACCCCCTCACCGATCTGGTAGATGAACGCTTTATAGGCTCCCATGAACCATCCTGTGATGATGGCTAGTACTGCCAGCGGAGACATTGCCACGAGTACAAATCTGTACATCTCATGAGGGTGGAACCCTAGCGGTGTATGTCTGTCTTCACCATGGAAGGACAAGAATACCTGTCTGAACGAATAGAATGCCGTCATTCCCGCGGTAATGACCAGCATACCCCATAGTACATACGTATGTTCATTGAATGCTGTTTCAATGATGGCATCTTTGGACCAGAAACCTGCCAACGGCGGCAATCCGGCAAGTGCGATAGACGCGATCGTCATATAGATCCATGTCCCTCTCATCTTCTTTCTGAGATCACCCATTTTGAAGAGGTCAAGCTCATCGTGCATTGCGTGCATGACGTTACCCCCGCCAAGGAAGAGCAGTGCTTTGAAGAACGCGTGCGCTGCGAGGTGGAAAAGTGCGATCCAGTAGGCTCCGAGTCCTGCTGCTGCGAACATGTACCCCAGCTGCGAAAGCGTTGAGTAGGCAATAATTCTCTTCAGGTCACGTTCTACCAGTGCCATAGATGCCGCATAGAAGGCAACAAATGTACCCAAACTTGCAATGAAGAAGCTCACCCCTGCCACTGCATCCATACTGTAGAGCGGGTTGGATCTTATCACCAGGAATACCCCTGCTGTTACCATGGTCGCTGCGTGGATCAATGCAGAGACCGGCGTCGGTCCCTCCATCGCATCGGTAAGCCATGTGTGCAGCGGGAACTGCGCTGATTTACCCATCGCTCCTATAAACAGTGCGATCGCTGCGCCGGTCAAGACCACATCACTGAGGTACGGAAGTTGTGCAAACACTTCATCATACTGCAGTGACCCTGTGTTCCAGTACAGGATAAAGATACCGACAAGCATCCCCAGGTCGGCAATACGGTTCATGATAAATGCTTCGTTCGCAGCCCATGATGGAGAGATAGAAGGATTCTGCTCTCTTGTCTGGTCCGGTTTGTGGTACCAGAAACCAACCAGCAGCCAAGAACAGACACCCACACCTTCCCAACCTATGAAGAGTCCGGCAAAGTTATCTGACATCACAAGGATCATCATAGAGAATACGAACGCCGATAGATAAGAGAAGAATCGGTTGAAACTCTTGTCATGGTCCATATACCCTATCGCATAGATGTGTACGATGGTGGATACCAGTGTAACCACGGTCATCATCGTAACAGAGATCTGATCGACGACAAATCCAAACGGTATATTGAGATCTCCTGCATTGATCCAATCCATCATGGTTACGTGTACGATCGTACCTGTGGTGTAAAGGTTGAATGCCAAGATCGCAGAAGCAACAAAGGCAACACCTATCAATAGTGAAGCTGCAATACCTACAAATATTTTTCTTTCACTCATACCAAATAAAGCTGCAAAGAGTGAGCTGACAAGCGGTGCAAAAAGTGCAATATATACTAAGTTTTCCATCATTATCCTCTCATGCTTGCTAGGTCGTCAAGATCAAGACTTCCATGTTTTTTATACAATACGATCAATATACCAAGTCCTACTGCCACTTCACTCGCTGCAATAGCGATGATAAAAAATGCAAACATTTGACCCGTCAGATCATTATAATAATGGGAGATCGCTGCAAATGCTATATTGACCGCATTAAGCATCACCTCTGTTGCGAAGAAAAGCATTAAAAGGTTTCTTCTTCTAAGTACACCGACCAACCCTATAGAGAAGAGTATCGCGGATATGATCAGGTAGTGAGAAAGACCTATCATTTTTCATCCTTTACTATCATAATTTCATCATCTGCACCCATATCTTCAGTGAGACTCTGATCCATTTTCTTACCTGCAAGAATGATCCCCGCAACCATCGCTACCAGCAACATAAGTGCGGCTACTTCGAACGGGACCAGGTACTTGGTAAATAGCACAATCCCTACATCCTGTGCATTCCCTACCCCTTCATGCATCGGATAAAGTGCCTGTATGTTCTCTGAATAGATCGGTGCTGCGAACATCAGAACCAATACCAGGGCTGACAGACCGCCAAGCACAAATACCAGCATCGTGCTGGTGTTTTTCTCTTTGATGGTCCTTGTCGCATCAAAGAACATCATGGCAAATGCATAGAGTGCCATCACTGCCCCTACATACACCACCAACTGAACCACACCAAGGAAGTCCGCGCCCAGCAGGAAGAAGAATCCAGAGATCAGTACCATGCCTGCGGCAAGCGATGTCATGGAGTAAAGGATATTATTGCTCATCACGGTGATCAAAAAAAGTCCTATTGTCAATATAGAAAAGAGATAAAAGGCAAACCCTTCTACTGTCATTAATGATGCTATAAAGTTTTCTAACATATCACCTACTCCCTAGTACGCTAATGGCGTTTTTTTAATGTTTTCATCTGCATTTGGAGAGACAGCACCGAACCCGTCATACTCTTGCTGCAAATTCAGTTTGTCAATAGGTGTTAACATATCTTCAAAAAGTGAGAAGCCTGCTCTTTGCTCTGCAGCATTCTCATAACGCGGTCCATGCACAATAGCGAGTTCCGGACATACTTCTGCACAATACCCACAGAAGATACAGCGACCAAAGTTGATCGTATATTCACTGACCTCTTTACGCTGGTTTTCATCGTATCTCGTATCCATAGAGATACAGTTTGAGATACAGATTTTTTCACAAAGGCCGCATCCGATACATCGATAGTTCCCAGACTCAAGCAGTCTGAGCATATCATGGATCGCTCTGTATCTTGGTGAGATCGGCATTTTTTCAAACGGATACTTGACCGTATGTGCCTTTCCTCTGAAGAGCGTATTGATCATTTCTCTCATTGTCACCCATAGTCCCACGAAAAGCTCACCTTTAACGGTTCTTTTCATGACCTGTGAGAACTTCTCCATAGGAGATGCAGGTGTTTTCCCTACATCCAGTGTTTTGTAGTTCTGAGTGCCTACATTTCTGTTTTTAAACTGTTCTAAACCCATACCTGCTCCCTTATACCATTATTACCAGCGCCGTAATCAGAATATTGATTAAAGCGATCGGCATTAATACTTTCCAACACAGCCACATCAACTGATCCGGTCTGATGTGCGGCCATGATGCTCTTACCCATAGCATCAAGAAGAAGAAGAATGCTATCTTAAGTATGATAAACAACCATCCGAACGCACCTTCCGCATTATAACCGCCCAAGAAGACGATAGAAGCGATGATCGCAACGGTGATCATGTTCGCATATTCACCGATGAAGAACATACCCCATCTCATACCTGAATACTCTGTCGCATACCCGGAAACAACTTCCGCTTCATGCTCAAGAAGGTCAAACGGTGTTCTGTTCGTTTCTGCAAATCCTGCGATAAGGAACAGTACAAAGGCTACCGGCTGCTGCCAGATCAGCCATGAACCGATACCGCCTGACTGTGCTTCATTGAACTCAACGAATGAGAGTGAACCTACGAGCATGATCGGCGCCAGGATCGAAAGCCCTGTCACCACTTCATACGATAGGAACTGGATAGCCGTTCTTGCTGCTCCGATGATACCCCATTTGTTTGCCTGTGACATACCTGCCAAGAGCGGACCGTAGAGTCCCGCTGCCATCATACCGAGCACGAACAATACCCCGATGTTCAGATCAGATGCCATGGATGGCACGAACGTACCGCCAAGCAAAGGAATAAACTCCGGCACGGTAAAATCCGGAAATACCGGTACGGCAGAAAGGGCGATAAATGCCGTTGCTGCGGTAATAATAGGTGCGACCATAAAGATAAATCTGTTCGCATTCTGCGGGACAATGTCTTCTTTCGTGAAAAGTTTGATCCCATCCGCTGCAATTTGCAGTAAACCATAAGGTCCTACGTGCATCGGCCCAAGTCGTCTTTGCATAAATGCAAGTACTTTTCTTTCTATATAGGTACCAAACCCGGCAATGGCTGAGATCACAGCCAGGATGATCACCGCTTTGATGATGACACCCAGGGCAGTCACTTCCGGTAAATTTTCTATCAGTGTTGTTTCCATCTTACACCTTTCTCAATGTTACTGTTTGATATCTGGAAGCTCCAAAAAGACCATAGACATCCTTTGCAGCTTTAAAGTCTGGTACTTTTACGATGTCTCCCTGGATCTTCTCATCCGCAACAACATCCAAAGTGATACTTCCGTTCTCAAAGACTACTTCTACCTTTTCTCCCAGGCTCTCTGCTTTCTCTGTACTTGCATACAGTGCAAATGCTTCGAAGATCTCGTGAGATTTATCGGTAAAGTCGTTGAACTGTCTGGCAGGGTTACATCTATAGGCGATCTCGCCTTCGAGTACCAGGCTCTCATCGAACTTTTCAACTGCCGGCATTTCAACCTCTTGCGTTACAACATCGAGTCTGTACCCGCGGTTATCCGTACCGTCGTTTTCAAACGCGTTTGGCAGATCATCGAAGGCTACCGCTTTGAAACCTTTTGACACAGGCAGCATGCGGGTCCAGTCGATCGTCAACTCTGGTGCGCCTACCAGTGCTTTCATCATATCATTCAATTCATATCCGCCGTACTCCACGGCCGCATTGGTCGGAAGTACTCTTTTACCCATAGAGGTCAATGTTCCCTCTTGCTGGTTCATCGCAGGCATATCCAGGTCACCGTCCCCCAGCGCTGAGAGTCTGAAGTCACCATTTTCGTTGTACCCTACCGTATAACCGGAACAGTCATCATCAAGGTCACAGATCAGCGCTACACCAAGTGCATTCGATTTTGGTGGTGTCATCACGACATCCATATCACACGTTGCTTCGATCAGTGCTACCAGTTTAGCAAGGTTCTCTGCTTTTTCATGGTAATAGAGGTCTTCCCCCACCATCAATGAGAACGCCTCTTTTTTCTTCATCATCTTGTCAAAAGCATCGGCAAACGCCTCAGAGTCACCGCCAAGTAGGTTCACTAGCCCGTTGATAGAAACCGTTACCTCTTTCTCTACCGTCTCTTTGACCTTTTTGGATACCTCTTCCTCTTCACCGGTCTCTTCGTTCAGGACCATCTCGGTCACCGTCTTCTCTACCTTTTCTTTGACCGTTCTCGTCTCAGTACTTTTAAAGCTTTCAATATACTCTCTGACATCAGCAGGCAGTTTCTCTTTATCTGCGAACAGGTCCAGGATCAGATAGAGTGCTGCTTCTTCAAGTCCGACCTTGTGCGTGAAGACCTCTATGCTCTTCCCGAAACCAGGGATCAGTGTGTCTCCTACAGGATGGAAATAGAGTCCTGCACCTTTATTGAGTTTCTGTACATTGTTGAAGGCATATTTCATTGCCGGTGAATCGTTTCTGAGCGCAGCTCCCACAGAGATCACAAAATCGCTCTTTTTCATAATTGCATCGGTATCTGTGGAGTATAAAGAAGACCCGGATGCTGCCGAATAGTATCCTAAGAATTTCTGGAATGCTCTTACCTCAGGGTTATAGAGCTTCAGTCCCATTTTTTCTTTCAGCGTCTGAAGCATCATCGCCTCTTCATTGGTGATCATAGCGTTGAAACGAACCGTGTCTGCTTTTTTAAAGGCTTCGATCGCCGCATTGAATGCTGCTTCATCTTTCGTTACGCCTCTGTTCTCAAAGTCATAGGCAAAACGCGCGGACCCGTCCAAGGATACATAGTTCCACTCGTTGGTCACACGGTAGATCTTTTCAGATCTGTCTTCGATCGATGTAGGTTTTACTTCATAGTAGATCTGTGCACCGTCGCTTGAGTGCGCTGCAACGGCAGGTATTCTTCTTAGGTCCCAGGCATTGGACTGGTAGACAAAGTCACGGCTTACCAATGCACCCACCGGACACACTGCGATACATTCGCCACAGTCTGAACAGTTCGTGAATTCTGTACCGTTACTTGGAGCGATGACAGACTTTTGAAGTTTGTTCCACATCGCGTAGGCATCTTTCGGCATCGTATCTTTATAGCTTTTGTCAAGTTCGGCCCCGCCTCTTTTGGCCGTAGTGATCGCCGCGTCCCCGACCATATCTTTACAGACGGTCGTACAACGTTCACATACGATACAAAGACCCGGATCATAGTGCAGTACGGAAGACCAGTTCGTTGTCTCTCTTTTCGTATCGGGGATCATGTACGATTGTGAATCTACGGCAAGTTCAAGTGTATAGTTTTGCAGCTCACACTCGCCGGATTTATCGCACACCCCGCATTGAAGCGGGTGGTTCACATCATAGACTTCCATGATGGCCCTACGTTCTTCAAGGATCGTTGGGGTAGCAGTCGTAACCTCCATACCTTCTTTGACTTTGGCGTTACATGCATAGACCTGCTTACCGTCTGCCTCTACCAGACAAATACGACACGCCAATGTCGGCGAACATCTTGTCAAGTAACATATTGCGGGGATGAACACATCATTCGCACGTGCAGCATTAAGGATATACTCCCCTTCCTTTGCTTTGTACTCGATGCCGTCGATCGAAATTGAGACCATATTGTCTACTGTTTGTACTTCACTCATCGTTGTTTCCTATTTTTTGATTATTTATTTTTTCAAAAGCTAGTCTGCTAAATCTGTAAGAGGATAGCAAATATGCACTTAATTTTATGTCAACTACAGGATTTAACGCAATGACTCCTTTCATATGTGTATCAATCTTAAACACACTGCTAAACTTCACTCCCCCGACCTCAAACGAAATCATATCACCATCCTGCAATTTTGTGGCCGTTGCAAACTGCTTGGAACCATACAGTCTGTCGGGCATGCGCTGCTTTTCCGATGCCGGTTCTTCAATGCTGTAGGTATACACCAGTGCACCGTCATACAGAGGCATCTCCTCTATTTCATCCAGCATGATGTCTATGTCTCTCTCTTGCAGTGCCAACGGGTACAGGCAGCCCTTCTTTACTTCATCTATTTCCTGGAACCCTTTGGTCCCCGGCAATCGTCTGCTGTAGTCCATAAGGGTCTGCATCTCTAATCCGGCTATCTTCGCCATATGGTTCAGCGCACCTATATCTGCAGGGTCCCTCCCATCGCTGATATACACACCTTTGTCTGCATGGACATAGGTACCCTCTTTGCAGGTTTGATAGACCGTGCTTTTACCCTGAATCTTCTCGTCCAGATCACAGACCAATGCAACACCCAGGGCATTCTGTGCCGGTGGAAGACACACAACATTCACGCCTGCATATCTCTCGAGCAGTGCCAGTAACTTTGCTATCTGCCCCGCTTTCGGATGGGTGTACAGGTCACTGCCTGTGATCAGTGAGAGTGTGGCGGTCCGATCCACGGATCCATACATGGATTCAAGCTCTTCTTCTCCGACGTTGCTTTCTGCACTGAGGTAACCGATGTCAAACTCTTCCAGAATCTCTTCTATCTGCTCAGGGATACTTTTGTCTTCCAGTAATGTCACTGCCAAGAGTGCGGCTACACCCTCTTCGCTTCCCGCTTCATATTTGATGAATTGTGAAACGCTGGGCTGTAGGGCCGCATCTTCTATCGGATGCATGTAGACAAACCTGGGCTTTCTCTCCTCTATGGCTTTGCGGACTTCTCCTACCGATGCTGTACTTTGGTCCTGAAACCATACACCAAAAGAGATCACCAGGTCAGAGTGCGCCAGGGTCTCCATGTCCCCTTTAAACATATGCAGTCCGCTCATACTGCTGTATGCTTTTAAAAAATCCTGATAAGCCTTTGCTTCCGGGCATATCAGTCTTTTGCCCTGTTTCTCTTTGAGCCATTGAAAGATCAATGCCTCTTCATTGGTGATCTCTGCTGAAAAAATGATACTGTCAGCCTCTTCAATGTTCTCTATGTGACTTTCGATCCTGTTCTCCACTTCCGCCTCTTCCTTGTCCTGTTCTTACTTTATATATACCCTGGACAATGATCGTATTGCCCTGCCCTATAAATATGTTGGATGATTGTATTAGAAAACAAATTAAAAAACAAAGTAGTGTGTTAAAATGTATCATTTATGCCCAAAGTTCGATATTTTTTTCTTTTATTTCTCTTTATTATGTTACCTATGGTCACAGGTAGCTCTACTTATGAATATTATAATTTTGATATAGATCATTTTATCCCAAGGCATGTTATACTCTGTGTCAAAATAAAGTTTTATAAGGATAAACATGATTCATGAAAACGGAAAAGTAGTAGACATTGCAATTATTGGAGCAGGTCCTGGCGGTATGGCAGCTGCTATCGAAGCAAAAGTAGCTGGTATTGAGAACATTGTTGTGATCGACAAAGCACCTCACCACAATGATATGATCCACAAGTTTTACAAAAAAGGTAAAAGAGTGGATAAGGACTGGATGGGGCGCAAGGCTGAATTCGAAGGTAACGTTTCATTTGAAGAGTGTTCTAAAGAAGAGTACATCGAACAAATGGATGAGAAACTAAAAGAGGCTGGTGTGCTTGACAAGTTTGAATACAATCATGAGATCATGAGAGTTGAAAAAGGTGAAGATGGGCTTTTTGAAATCATTTATGGTCAAGATAATGTGGCTGAAGCTATTGAATCCATCAAAGCTAAAAACATCATCCTTTCAGTAGGTCGTATGGGTAAACCGAACAAGCCTAAGTACAAGTTCCCAAAAGAGCTTAAAGATGTACTGAACTTCAACCTTTCTAAAGTGCAAAACGGTGAGCATGTCATGGTTGTTGGTGGTGGAGACACTGCCGGTGAGTATGCCTATGGTCTAGTAGAGATGGAAGGGATGGAAGATTGTGTGGTAACGCTTAACTACAGACAAGCTGAGATTAAAAGAATGAACCCGATCAATACAGAGATGTGTATGAAGTATCTGGATAACGGTAAAATCCTTAACAAGATGGGTGTGGATATTGAGAGCGTTGAGCCTTCACCGGCTGGCAAGATCCAGGTGAACTTTACGGATGGTTCGACTGGTGAGTATGACAGAGCTGTCTATGCACTCGGTGGTACCACTCCAAAAGATATCCTTGTGAATTCTGGTGTTCAGACCGGAGAATGGGATGTGCCTGTATACAACGAAGCTACATTTGAGACCAATGTTGAAGGTCTCTACACGATCGGTGACGTTGTCACGGACCAAGGTAGTATTGCCCTTGCATTCAACCATGCATCAGCTGCAGTAAAAAATATTGCTTCTAACTTGAAGTAATACTTCACTACTGTGCTCTTTTTTGGGCATGGTAGGAATCTACGATACGCTATAAAACCTTTTTAAGCGTATGGTTTTCTCCCCACTTTAATTTTCAACTTGACAATACAGATAAAAAAGATTGATCGTTGTTTTGTGTAGTAGTGTCGTATAGTATCTTCACACAAAGAAAGATAGTATACGACAAGTAGGCAGTAGGGTTTTACTCGGTCTCTACTGTCTCAGCCTCTGCTGATTCAGCGGCAGCTTTCTCCGCTTCTCTTTGAGCTGCTCTCTCTTGTTTAGTTGCTTCATCTACCTTTTTGACGACAATGGTCCAGTCCACTTCATTGAACTTCAGTGAGTTCATCAGGTCATGTCCGGTAGCTTTTATCACATCGGCAGATTTTTGGATAGAAGAGAAATCCCCTACTTCAAAGAGGAAAATTCCCACTTCACCGACTTTAAGTCCCTGCTCGATCAGCTCAACCATTCTGTCATAAAAATCGTCTTTTAAGTGTCTCAGATCATATCGTTTCATTCACAGGTTCCTTTCTGAGCAAAGCTCACAAAAGACTCTTCAGCAGAGTGCTCTCGCGACTTGTCGCTCTTGATATACGTTTTTGTCATTACCTCTACTCCTATCTGTCAACTTCGCCGAATACGATGTTGGTAGTACCAATGATCGTGACGACGTCCGCCAGGTATGTACCTACCAGGATCTCTTGAAGCAGTCCGGTATGGAAGAAACTGGGTGCTCTACATTTCAGTCTGTAGGCATATGGCTCACCTTCGGACTTGATATAGAATCCAAGCTCACCTTTGGGTGATTCTGTCGGCACATAGACTTCACCTTTTGGCGGTCTCATTCCCTGCGTCACCAGTACAAAATGCTGCATCAATGCATAGTTTTGTGTCATGATCTCTTCTTTTGGTGCCGAGATATACTGCGGTGCATGCGCCATCAGCTGCGGTTCGGTCTCTGCATACATTGGGATAAGCTGTCTGATGATACGTGTAGATTGTCTTATCTCTTCCATATAGAGTCTATAACGCCCGTAAGAGTCGCATCTTTCACTTACAGGAACATCAAAATCAAGTTCTGAGTAAAGTTCATAAGGTTCTTCTTTTCTAATGTCATACTTCACGCCGGATCCTCTAAGCATAGGACCTGTACATCCCCAGTTCAGTGCATCTTCACCAGAAATAACCCCTACATCTTCCAAACGCATTTTCCAGATACGGTTTTCTGAAAGCAGCGCTTCATAGGTATGCTCCACTTCATGGTCTACTTTATCACAGAATGCCGCGATGTTTTCCAGCCAACCTGCAGGCAGGTCAAGGGGTACACCACCGATACGTACTGCAGAGTGTGTCAATCTTGCCCCGCAGTAATCCTCCATCAGGTCCATGGCAAATTCACGTTCACGGAATGCATAGAGGAATACTGACATAGCCCCGACATCGAGTGCATGGGTTGCGACAAAGAAAAGGTGAGAGATCACACGATTCAGCTCAAGCAGCATTGTTCTGATCACCTGTGCACGTCTCGGTGCTTCTATGCCAAGCAGTTTTTCCACTGCCAAGGCATAGGCATAGTTGTTGGACGTAGATGCGATATAGTCAAGTCTGTCCGTTGTAGGCAGGAACTCATTGTAGGTCATGTTCTCTGCCATTTTTTCG
>NZ_DATCSP010000031.1:0-6918 GCF_036568385.1 Sulfurovum sp.
GAATAAAGCCGATAATACGTTTTTCTTTTGAGCCAAAGAATATATCCTGCCACTTCACCCTCATGCATAAAGACGAACAGATCATTCCTTTTAATATGATAGGAGAACGAACCTCTGCTCAATGGGAAATCATCTCTGGAAAAGAGTCTGTTCTCCAATACAGCCAATGCGTTGAGATGGTCTAAAGTAGCGCGCAGGATCATTGTTTCTGATAGATTGTATATTTAGGTATCAGCTTGTCCGGACGATAGGACATTTTTACTTTTTTCAGATTTTCAAACCCCATATCATCCCCGACATTGATATACTCGCTTTGATAGATCTCTTTAAGGTATTTGGTGAATTCCCTGAAGATGAACTGAGCACATCCGAGTACCTCAAAATCAGTCTTTTCTATAATGATGCTGGAAGTTTGTTCATTGATCCTCTCACCCACGGTAAAACCTTTGATCTCATCATCGATGTAGAGGACCATGCCGACCACATCGAGATTATTGTAATCGTTCAACAACCGTTTGATGGCAAATCTTTCAAAATAAATACCGTCCAAAAATGTTTCGACCTCTTCTTTCGGCATGTAGGTTGTCCTGTCTTTGACCCATTTGTTAAAAAGACGTATGATCCCCTCCCGGTGTTTCTCGATATCTATGATCTCAACCCTGTGATCCATATAGACCTTTTTAAACTTGTTGATCTCGTTTCGTTTTGATTTGTACTGATCGCCTTTGAGCTCTATAAGATTGTCCACTTTATAGATATAGTCCACCAGTTTTTTTTCTATGATGAAATCTTTTAACATATCAAAGATCACCGTCCCCTCTTCAAGATAATCCACAAAACCTTCAAGCATATTTTCATGGATATATTCTATTTTTGAATAGTGCCTGTTACTATTATGTGCATTCATGATCTCAAAACATTGGAGCATCGCGTCGAAGGTCTTCTCCTGCTTTCCCAAAGGCGGAAGAAGCATGGAGAGCTCACCCGAATTCAAGATGAACAGACAGAACGTATCGTTGACAATGGCATAAAATCCGGTTGCAGTGGAAAGCCATATATAATTGCCTGAAAAGGTATAGTCGCTGATATCGACATTGACCACTTTGAGGTAGCTGTTCATGATCTCTTTTGCTCTCAGGTCGAAGTGTTTTAGGGTATAGTTGCTGATGGTCAAAGTTGACACATTTTTCTCCGAAATATTTTTTAAAATTCTACTCCTTTTTTTGTGATTTGCATCAAGATTTCAAACTATTTTTTGAAAGATTTTCTGAAGCGGGTCACTGCCATTCTACGAACCGACAAAACAGGGATACAAAATGCTTTTTTCTTCAGATACACTATGAAAAATTTACAAGGAAAGACCATGCCGCACATCGTACTGGAAAACATCAATGACACCAAAGAGGCGTATGAAGCCGTGACGCCGTTTGCACAGAAAACAGACGGAGGGATACTCAAAGTCCTGGACAAATACATCAATGCAAAAGAAGAAACCGCGTTGGTAGAGGCACTTGCCATCGAGAACGGGGTCAACCAGAACTTTTTCATACAACTCTCATCCAAAAAGTCCAGCCTTACGGTACGGCTGCTCCCCTTGACCGATCCGGAAAAAACCAGGGGTGTCAAGACCATCATGGCGATGGTCGCCAAACAGATCAAAGATACTGATGAAAAGATCAGCTACGGCAAGAACAATTTAGAAGAGTTCCTGCTGCACGCATAAGGATACAGGGGGCTTTCATGAACGAGGAAGAAAAACAGCGTCTGATCGAAATGGCGTGGCAGGACCGTACCCATTTTGACATCATCCGGAAACAGCTTGGCGTCACTGAGAACCAGGTCAAAAAGATCATACGGAAGCTCATCGGTCCCAAAGCCTACAAACGCTGGCGTAAACGCGTACAGGGGAGAAGAACCAAACATGAAAAACTGTGTGAACACAAACCAACACGCTTTCAGGGCCCCTGGTAAGATCACTAGGGAGCGAGCCTTTGGATGGTCCATCCCTCCTTTTCTCTTGTGTAAAGGATGCGGTCATGCAGCCTGCTCTCTCTTCCCTGCCAGAACTCTATCTCTGAGGGTATGACCCTGTAACCGCCCCAGAAATCAGGCAGAGGCACATTCCCTTTGGCAAACTTCTCTTTCATCTTTTCGATCTGCATCTGCAGTATCTTTCGCGAGGAGATCACTCTGCTCTGCTCACTCACCCACGCACCTATCTGACTGCCTCGTGTTCGCTTCATGAAGTAGGACATAGACTCTGATGTACTGATCTTCTCACATATTCCCTTTACACGTACCTGACGTTCCAGATCCAACCATAGGAATTCCAGTGCCACATGAGGGTTTTCTGCTATCTCTTTGGCCTTTACACTGTTATAGTTCGTAAAAAACACAAATCCCTTTTCATCAAATATCTTCAGAAGTACGGTACGTATATTGGGAATATTCTCTTTGGAACTGGTGGCCAATATCATGCTGTTCGGGTCTTTCACCTTTGTCTCTACCGCTTGTGAGAACCAAGTTTCAAATAGTATAAAGGGATCTGTAGGCACAGTACTTTCATCAAGTGTCGCTTGTCTATATTCTGTACGCATCTCTTGTAAATCTAACATAATACCTCCTAAAGCCTCTGTTTAAAATATGCCAAGGCATTTTGTGAAGCCTCTTTGTGTACTACCATCGGTTTGGGGTAGCCTTCTATCGTATGGTGCAGCAAATAGCTCTCATCATGAAGTTTCTTGGGCTCCACTGAAGCGAGCTCCGGCACCCACTTTTTGATGTACCCTGCCTCTTTGTCAAATTTCTTGCTCTGCAAATAAGGGTTGAAGATACGGAAATAAGGCTGGGGGTCTATCCCCGTACCGGCGCTCCACTGCCAGGAGAGAATGTTCGATGCCGCGTCATAGTCAAGCAGATACTTGGCAAAAAATGCCTCGCCCCACTGCCAGGGCAAGAGAAGGTCCTTGGTAAAGAACGATGCACAGATCATCCGCACACGGTTATGCATACCTCCTGTCTGCAGGAGTTCTCTCACTCCTGCATCCACCACAGGCACTCCGGTTCTGGCCTCACAGAACGCAGCATATTTCTCTTGATCCTCTATACCGTTGAATCGGTACTTATGGTTATGTGTCGCAAGATCAGGAAAATGGAAAAGCAGATAGGCATAGAAATCACGGAACACAAGCTGTCTGAAAAAGGGCTCTGTATCCACACCGCTTTTCTTCTGTTCCACTAAAAAGCGCAGCAGTGCACGTACCGAAATGGTACCGAAACGAAGATCGATGCTGAGCTGAGAGGTCGCCTCTTTGTCCAGATAGTCTCTCTCTTTTGCATACACCGGAAGATGTTTTTTCAACTGTTCCAGTTTGCTCTCTACCTCATCGGTCCGGGGCATATTCTCTCTAAACCCGACAGAACTGATAGTTAGGGGCAGTACCGTTTCTTCCTCTCCATTCAGTTTTGTGATGCCTTCATACGAGGTCTGATAGAGCTTTTGGTCGACAAAGGTAAATTCCTGCATATGCTCTTTGGTCAGTTGTGCTTTGGCTTTGTTGTAAAAGGGGGTAAAGACCAGGTACGGCGTGCCGTCATCTTTGAGCACTTCTTCCGGTTTGAAGATGTAGGTATCATGCAGATATCTGAAATGAAGGATATGGGAGATCCGGAGGTCCCTCTCCCTGGCATAGGCATCATAGTCCCCGCTGGCAGCGACCTCGTCAAAGCCTTCTGCTTCCAGTACAGAAAATATCTCCAGCGGATCCCCGCAGAATATCTTCAGTTCCAGACCCTTTGTCTGCAGTGCCTTTTTCAGCTTCAGCACCCTGTCAAAGATAAAGCTGACCCGTCGGTCATCCTGTGGAAGTGCATCGAGGATCTGTGTATCAAAGATAAATACAGGAAACACTTCACCGCCCAAAGCAAGCAAAGGATTGTCCTCTACCCTCAGATCGCGCCGAAACCATACTATTCGCTTCATCTGTACATTCACCTTCTAAAAACGATACTTTAACTTGACCATCAAACCCGCTGAGGGTTCAATACTGTAGCTCTCTGTCTCATCTGCCTGATGGTCATAGATCGCAAAATCACGTTTGAAAGCATACAGCAGATCTCCACTCAGCTCCAACTGCTCATTCCATTCATAGCGCAACCCGACATTCGACTGAAAATCCTTCGCTTCGACATATCCACCCTCTTCTATGCCGCTGTCATCCGCTAAACGGATCACCGCCTGCGAGTAGATCATTCCCGCATTGAAGAGTAAGTTCGGGCTGATCTGGTACCCTACGTATACTCTCGGAAAGCCAAGAAGGACGCTCAGACCCTCTTTTTCGCGCAGGCGGTAGGTATAACCCAGTACTGGCAAAGCCAAGGTCTTGACCGGATGGTAATTGGCAAATGCCCCCATCTGTATGGCATGCTTCTCATCGACCTTGTAAGACAAAAAGCTCAGCACACCGGCACCAAAGGCGTTGCTGAACTCCTTCTCATAGGTGGCATTGACATTGACCACATTGAGCATGAACCACTTTTCATTGATGAACACCGGCAGATTGGCATGAAGTTTGACACGCTGCATGGATTCTATGGGTGTCTTGGCTTTATAAAAGGGCAAAGTATCGGCACGTTCCCAGTCATACTCCCAGCGGCTGTAGCTAAAACCGAACATATCGTTATTGATACGCATCTCTTGTTTGTACGTTTTTACACTTGCATCAAAATTTTCAAAACCAGCATCAGAAAGATAGTCGGATTGAAAGGTGATCTTGGGTTGTGTCATCTGCTCGAGCAGGGAAAGGTTCTTGCCTTCCGCACCACTCTCCAAAGTAAGCAGCGGTATCAGCAGGCCCAACCTTTTCATTTGCCACTCTTGATGTCGGACCGGAGCGCAAGCTCTTTTGGGTAAGGGTGCAGGAACTTCTGGTCGAGCAGGTACTCCACATTATGCGTCTTGGCAAACATATGCAGTCTGCTAAGCGGCGCGATGAGAGGGACTATCTTGTGTGCATAGTCCTGTATCTGTTCATGCAGCATCTCTTTTTCCACCTTCGTGATCTTGTCCTTGACAAACCCTGCCATGTGCTCCAGTACATTTCTATTCTTTCCTATAGAGCTTTTTTGCGCAATAGCCGTCTTGAATAGAATTTCATACTGTCTCAAGATCTCATCAAACTTGAGCTTCTCATGGTTACCTACGATCTGTCCCAACTCTCTGTACATCATCTCGTTTTTTGCCTGAAGCATAAATTTGTATGACTGATGAAACTGAACGAGCTCTTTCATCGCAGGCTTTGAAGCCTTGAAATTTTCAAAATCATCATAGGCAAAGAGCTGCATGATGAAGTTCTCGCGAAGCCATGGGTCATTCAGTCTTCCTTCCTCTTCCATGGGCAATAAAGGAAAACGCTCTTTGCACATCTTTACAAATAGACCGTCATCTTTCTCTTTGGAGTAGCCGTTCGACCTGTAGACCATGGCGCTTCCCAGCCCGCAAGAAGGAGATTTGGACTTGAATATGATACCCCGTATCGGTTCATTCTGGATCTTTTGAAGTTCAGTGTTGTTGCTCTGCAGGAGCTGCCCTGTGACATCCGCCTCTCCTTTGCTGCTCTGCACATAATAGCCGTCCTTCCCATCTTCTACCAGTCTTATCGTCGGCCTGGGCGTACCGAATGCTAAGTGTTCGGGACAAAATGAAACGAACTGGGCATAGTTCGCCAAACTGTGGGTCACAAACCGATCTTCACTGTGACCGCCGCTGTAACGTACCTCTTCCCCTAACAAACATCCGGATACGGCTATTTTCATACATCACCCTTTAGTGTAAAAATGCTGTCTTAAATCGTTCATCCTGCAAAGAAGTGATACCTATCTCTCTGAAAAATTCCAAAATAGGTAAAGACTTCTCATAGTTCGAACTGTAATTTTCATCAAAACATTCCAATGTTGCCTTAAGTATATCATCCATCAGTGCTGATCTAGCTTCATTGGTATGATCATAGTAGATTTCCATCGCCTCTTTCGGGTTTTCGTTCATAAACCTGATCGACTCTTTGACCGCTGCATCAAAATCCTGACATACTGCTTCATTGGCATGATAGAAATCTTTGTTGACAAAAAGGTCCAAGGCACTGAAGTTTGCAAAACCTGACGTTTTTGCATCCAGATAAAGCAGGTCCATTCCCTCGTGCTGTGCTTCTATCCCTTCGAAGTTGTAGAAGTAGAGCCATCCTCCGTCCGCACCTTCTTTCATATACTTGATATGCTGGAATCCGTTAGGCTCAAAGTGCACCTGGTCCTTTGTGACCGCGATACCCTCTTTGTCAAAATAACGGCGGATGATCTCATACCCTATCGTATTGGTCACATCGTTGGATACCGGTGTGGTAATAGTGATCTTTTCGCCGTTCTTCACTTTCTCATAGGCCTCTTTTTTGAGCAGTACCCCGCCTTTGGTCTCAAAATAGGTTCCCAAAGAGAGAAACTTTTCATCAAACTGTTCTATCAGGTGCAGCGGTTCATTGGTCGCAAACTGTATGTTCCCTGCGATCAATTCATCCAGCCCGTCATAATGTTCATCCGGAACGATCAGTTCAAGGTCCAATCCGCGGTTTTCAAAGTAACCTTTGTGCAACCCTACTAAAAACGGTAAGTGGTCCGGGTTGAGGAACCATTCAAAAGCGAGTTTTAATTTCATATTTTCATTCCTTTGATCAAATTTGATACATTTTCTTGTGTGTTGCCTTTAAACGCTGCGCTGACGACAGAGATCATATCTGCTCTTGTGGCTGCGATCTCTCCTATATTGGTCTGGGAGATACCGCCGATCGCACAGATAGGTATATCTATGGCTTCTTTGGCCTTGTGCAGTACGTTCATCGATATGATCCCCGAGTGCGGCTTGGTAGGCGA
>NZ_DATCSP010000032.1:0-4645 GCF_036568385.1 Sulfurovum sp.
ACTGAAAACGGCAGATGAAGCGAACGATCTCCTTAGCAACAGTTATATATTTACCGTGTGCGAAGAGGAGAAGTTCGCAAAGATGATAGAGAAGATCAGGTCTTTTATCAACAAATATGGCGGTAAATGCATCGTCAGCGACACTCTGGTGTTACTGCATGAAAAAGGGTCATGATACGTTCATGTCAATGGCCATTAAACCCTTTATCGCGCTGTAGCTGTATAGGGTTTCCCCTTCTGCCGCTTCCATAGGGGGTATGGTATCTGCCTAAGATTTCAAGGCGCATGGTGTGCTATAATTCCGCAATGATACGATAGAGGATGGACCCATGCAACACTACAATGACGAAAAGAACAAAGCAGGTGCGAAAGTACTCTTCATGATCGCACAGATGATCGTGCTCTCTATTGTCTATATCATCGTGTATACTTCTTTTGTCGCGGTGGGGTATGCCATAGAAGAGTACGGTGTGAGCCCTGTGATGTACTTTCCTGTAGTGGTGGCACTGGTTGTTTTCCCTGTACTGCTTTACCGATACAGACAGATGTTCAATGCAGGCAGAATGCTGGGTGCCTTTATATGGACGATGGCCACTGCGTCATTGACCGTCGTCCTGCTCTATATCTATGTGGCACAGATCGCAGGGTAACGGCTCTTCTTGATACGATACTTTCCTAAAAAACACCAAAAGATACTCAAGCTTTCGATCCCCGCAGCCGTGAATTCGCTGCTGGACATGCTCCAGGTGATCACGGACCTGATCATGGTGGGACGACTCTCCGCTTTTGCCGTGGCGGCAGTAGGGCTTGGACTGCAGTCACTGATGTTCCTGTTCGCCATGCTCTCTTTGCTTCATGTAGGGACCTCTGCACTGCTTTCGCGTTTCGTGGGGGCAGGGCATCTGAAGCGTGCCTCTACGGGGCTTTCAACCCTGCTCGGCTTCGCCTTCCTTCTCTCTTTGCCTTTGATGGGATTCTGGTATTTTTTTGCATCCAGGGTCTATGTATGGTTCGGCACCGCAGCGGAGGTGATCACTTTGGGTGAGGCGTATGTGCAGACGCTGACATGGATGTTGCCGTTCGTCTTTACAAAACTGGTTTTTGTCACCGCGCTCAATGCGGCAGGAGATACCAAAACCCCTATGCAGATAAAGATAGCGTCCATCGGGCTCAATGTGGTGTTGAACTACCTGTTCATTTTCGGTAATCACGGGTTTCCGGAACTGGGGGTCATGGGTGCGGCAGTAGGAACAGTGATCGTCAACATCTTGGAACTGCTGGTATATCTATGGCTCTATCTTAGGGCAAAGACGCCCTATATCCCCGCCTGGCACTACTCCGCTTCTTTATTGAGGCGTGCGCTGAAAGTAGGTATCCCTGCCTCCATAGAGCGCTCTTTGACCGCGGGAAGCTTCATGCTCTTTACGGTGATCATCGCCCATTACGGTACAGAGGTGCTGGCCGGGTATCAGATAGGATTGCGTGTAGAGGGGCTGGCATTTATGCCAGGTATCGGGTTTACGATCGCAGCGATGGCCTTGATGGGGCAGGGGTTGGGCGCCAAAAAGCCTGAACAGTCCAGAGAGGATGTCATTTTGGTGCTTAAATATACGGTGGGGTTCATGTTCTTTCTCTCCTTCTTCATGGTCTTTATGCCGGAGAAGATCGTGTGGTTCTTTACCGATGATGCACAGACCATCGAGGAGGCAAGTCTCTATTTGCGTATCGTTGGGCTTTCCCAAATTCCTTTGGCCTACAACTTTGTGCTCTCAGGCGCCTTGCGCGGTGCGGGCGATACCAGACGCACCTTGAAGGTCAATCTTACGTCTTTATGGCTGGTTAGGATCATACCGGCATTTGTGCTGAGTTGGTATTTTGACTCCATCCTGCTGGTCTATATCGCGATGATAGCAGATACGTTCGTGAAAGCCGTATGGCTGTGGATCACCTTTGACAAAGGAGAATGGCAAAAGATAAAGGTCTAACTGATCTACAGCACATCAGTACGTTTTTCAGTCTCGCTTTACATCGTCCTGACATCTATGAAACTTCCGCTTTCATACGTGAGCAGTTGAGGGAAAACAGCCATAAGGTTTTTGGCTGCCTCCTGAGGTGTCTGGATATGCCCCTCTTTGAGCCTTTTGGCCGAAGGGAACTGGTGATCATCGACCTCCTTGATGATATGCTCCACCATAGGGGTACGGATGACACCCGGGGCCAGTGCGGTAAAGTGGATGTCCGGCAGTTCTTTGGCATAGACCTTGAGCAGCATGTTCAGTGCGGCTTTTGAGAGTGAGTAGGCGCCCCATCCTTTGGAGCCGTTCACTGCGGCACCCGAACTGATGCCTACGACCTGTTTTACCTGGGCATAGGCATGAAGGGCATCTATCAGTTCTTTGTTCGCCCATACGTTGATCTCCATCACCTCTTTGGCATCCATGAGATCGGTTTGGGAAAGTGCCTCTATGTTGCCCAGTACCCCCGCATTGAGGACCACAAGATCAAAAGCGCGGTTCTGAAGAAACTCTTTCAGGGTAGACTGGAGCATAAAGGTTTCGCTCAGGTCATAGGGAAAGAAGAAAAAATGGGGGTAATGGTCAAGTTTTCCCGAGATCGTCCTACCGATGGCATAGACGGTATCTCCGTTTTCCAGATAGGCTTGTGCCAAGGCTTCCCCCAGTCCCGAACTGATACCCGTAATAAGTATATTTTTCACGCTATGATCCTTTTGAAATACATTTACTTTTTTGATATGATATAATTATAGCCAAAAGTAAAAATCTTACTATAGTTAAAGTCTTTAAGTAAAAAAGGATAGGGATGAGCAATAAAGAAGTGAAAACCATAGACCAGAGAATTGAACGTATTTACAAGATGGCAAAAGAGCACTTTGGAGAAGTACGTTTTGTCGGTATCAAAAAACATACCAAGATCGGCTGGGTCGCCAAGATACAGTTCGATGAGTTCGAATCTTTGGTCGCAGAGGGTGAAGATGCGGTGCAGGCACTGAAAAACCTTCGCAAACGATTGACAAAGATCATAGACCGCTACAACATGGTATAGACCTTGAAGAACAATATTATTCTTATAGGTTTCATGGGTGTAGGGAAAGGGACAACGGCACGTGCCTTTACCAAAAAGTATGGGATCTATATCATAGATACAGATGATCTGATAGAATCCAAAGAGAACAAAGAGGTCAAAAAGATATTTGAAAAACACGGCGAGGCGTATTTCAGAAAGCAGGAGCAGGAGACTGCCGACTGGATAGAGAAATGTGTCAAGGGCACCCTTATCTCCTGCGGCGGCGGTTTTTACAAGGTGAAGAATCTTAAAAAACTGGGCACGGTCGTGTTGCTTGATGCTTCATTTGACTGGATCTATAACCGTTTGAAGCATGCCAAGAACTCGAAATCAAAACTTGCGAAACGCCCGCTTTTTTCCGATGAGAAAAAGGCTAGAAAACTCTATAACGAACGTGAAAAGGCTTACAAAAAACTGGCAGATGTGGTGGTAGATGTTGAGAAGATGACGCTGGACGAGCAGATAGCGTATATTGCCAAGAAGTGCAAGGTTTAGATTTAATTTGATTTATTAAATTACCTTGTAGTTTAACTTGTGGCGTTGTTTCTCTCTTCATTTTTTTAGAAAAAACGAAGCAAAAAAGCGTCATGATTCTCGAAACGCTTCGCTTTCAAGGTCGTTCATCATGACAAGCACACTCTGTGTGATTTAATTATAGGATGTATATGACTACTGTTGTAGACTCCAGTGGTCCAGTCCTTTATAGAGTGCGGTAAGAAGAGCAAATATCAGCATGGTACTTCCCATGCAGTAGGGTGCCTGCTCGATGAAGGGGGCCGGGGATCTGGATATCGTCATGATCACATAGGCCCAGACCAAAAACGCTATCAGACCGAGGGCTCTTTTGGTCCATCTGATAAGCAAGAGTGATGTTTCTTTTTTCATATGCTTATTTTATCCAAATTCGATATAATTTCAATAATTCAATTGCTACGCTTCACAAAGTGAAAACTTTCGTGAGATAAATTGTGTATGAGCCTTGTGCATACTGATAAAGTAAAGAGATAACACAGAAGAAGTAACCATGGAACGATTTGAGACGTATCTGAACGAAAACCTGCCTAAAGTACCAAGTTTCCACCCTGTCTATGAAGAAGCACTGGGTGTCATGCTGACCGCCGGCGGTAAGCGCTTTCGTCCTATGCTGCTTTTAAGTATTGTTGATGCGTATGCCCCGATGCTTTACAACTCTTCCCTTCCTGTTGCCCTGGCCCTGGAAATGTTCCATACCTACTCCCTGATACATGACGACCTCCCCGCTATGGATGATGCAGACCTGCGCCGCGGACATGAGACGCTGCATAAACGTTTCGATGAAGTGACTGCGATACTCGCAGGAGATGCACTCAATACAGAGGCATTCTATCTCATCTCCAGAGCACCGTTGCGTGCAGATGTCAAGATAAAACTGGTCGAGCTCCTTTCCCGTGACGGAGGAAGCCGTGGTATGGTACTGGGGCAGGCGATAGACTGCTATTTTGAAAACAAACCGCTTGATCTAGAGCAGGTAAAAACACTGCATAAAAATAAGACGGCTAAACTCATTGCGGCCTCTTTGCAG
>NZ_DATCSP010000033.1:0-16096 GCF_036568385.1 Sulfurovum sp.
AAGTTACCGGTTCAGTTATTTAGCTCCCACACAGGCTCACTATTTTACAGCGGCTTCAACGAGATAATCAATCTACATCAACCGACTCTTACAGTTTTATTATACTGCACTCTTGAGTGGTGATTTGATTATACAAACGAGTATAACAGTCTCACTGGCTTCATACTTGTTAAGTTATAATACCACTATGAAAAATTTTACAAGGATGCCCATGACCTACAATGACTGGTTTGAAGCACATGCCAAAAAACATGCAGCCATCGTACAAAAACTCCAGGCCCAAGGGCTTGATGAATTTGACATAGTCCAATACTTCATTTTTGAGAACATGGTTGAGAATGAACCGGACTTTTGTGAACTTTATGCCACAAAAACCAAATGCCACGAGATGTATGAACTCAACTGCTACATGTGCGGGTGTCCTCACTTTAGGTTTTACCAATCACCTCCCACAGAAGAAGACCTGGCCTTTCACTCCACCTGTTCCATTAGATCAAAACGTGGAAAACACATTATTAAAGAAGGAGAAATACACCAGGACTGCTCAGGGTGCACCATACCTCACGCCGAAGACTATATATTTAAAAACTTTGATACCGATTGGCGTAAGATGATGAGTAAGGTTAAAAATTAAAGTATAAATTAATGTTCTTTATCAGATTTGGCGTTAGCCTCTAAAGACCATTTGTCAGTCGCAGTACAGCCAACATCACAACTCACATGAGGCGTAATGCCCACCGCCTCAGGATTGATCGCCACTGCTATGAGAAAGTAGTCACCATCCCCTTTATGTGCAGTAAAGTTGTGTGTACCACAAAACTCTTCATTCATAAATTCAGCGACTGTGGTTGCATACCTGTAGGCATCTTGTTGTGTTTCAAAGGTCATATTATTGGCGTATTCACTTTTTTTAAAACATCCACACTCTTTTTCCATTTGTACTGTATACATAGGGGGTATCCTTTTAGATATAAGATAATACTTTTTGGCATCATAACATTATTTGCTTATTCTCATACAAAAGATACATAATACTTTTTCTCGATCCCATCGAGACGATACGAACTAGACAAAGAAGAAAATAGAAAAATGACAATATGACATATTTTGTACTCTCCTTATTTTTTTATTCTATACTCCTAATAATAGGAGTCACTATGCATGAAATGATTACACACCTACATTACAAAATATATACATTACGTGGCAAACAGATAATGCTTGATACATTGGTATTGGAAGCTAAAAAAACAGATGAAAAAGCAATGGGCTTTTTGAAGCCATGAGGGAACTTCCGAAAATCTACGGGGATGAGAGTGAAAGTCTTGCCACACGTTTTTTGGAACAGGAAGGTTTCGTGATCCTGGAGCGTAACTATTTCGCAAGAAAGCTCGGAGAGGTAGACATCATTGCCAGTCGCGATGATGTGCTGCATTTTATAGAAGTCAAGAGCGGTAAAACAGATTTTGACCCTGTCTATAATGTGACACCCTCCAAGCTCCGTAAAGTCATCAACTCTGCCCACTATTACATGAAAACAAAAGGTTTGGATGCGGCATTCAGCATTGATGCACTGATCCTGAGACATGATGAGGTGGAGTTCATAGAAAATGTCACGCTTTAGTGTTTTATTGGATATAATTCCTTATATGATCCAAGGGGTACGATAATGACACTCTCCGCTTCACAATTAGCACAGTTCAACGAGGACGGTTTCCTTGTTTTGCGTCAGTTTGCCGATCATGAACTCTGTGATATGATCCTGGAGCTGGCCAAAGTACATCTCAAGTACAAGATCCCCCCTATCGAAACGGAATCAGAATATGTAGGTCTCGATAAAGAGGTGCTCAAAGTGACCGTACGTCGTCTGCGACAGGTCTATGACCGAGATATCGTGTTTAAAAAATGGATGGAAAATAAAAAGATACGTCCTGTTTTGGCCCAGATACTTGAAGATACCCCGGTACTTACCTTGGCGCATCACAACTCCATCATGACCAAGATGCCCCATACCTCCACAGAAACCTCATGGCACCAGGATATCAGGTACTGGAGCTTTGAAAATGACAATCTTGTCAGCGTATGGCTCGCACTGGATGAGGAGTTCGATGAGAACGGTGTATTGGAGTTCATACCGGGCAGTCATAAGATGCAGTTTACGCCGGAGCAGTTCGAAGGGAAGCAGTACTTCTCCTGCACTGCGCCGGAAAACCAAAGCCTGATCGCAACAAAGACCAGTACCACGTTGCAAAAAGGGGATATAGTGCTGTTTCACGGAAGACTGCTGCACCGTGCCAATAAAAACAGCACGGACAAAGCAAAGATCTCTTTTGTCTATACGGTGAAAGGGAAACAAAACAGAGCTAAAGAGGGGACACGTTCCTCTGCCTATCCTGAGATCATTTTGGAATGAACAGAGCTGCAGAAGTGTAAATTTGTCTGAAGCGTATACATTTAGGACAATTGTAGGAATAATTATAAAAATATAAGTTATGACAATAGTTTTTATAAGAAATTAGGTTATACTATTTACATGAAATAAAAAACAAAGGAATAAATATGGCAAAATATGTAGATTTGACAAACGAAAATTTTGATGCGACGATCGCAGAAGGTGTAACTATGGTAGACTTTTGGGCTCCATGGTGTGGACCTTGTAGAATGATCGCTCCAGTGATCGAAGAGCTTGCAGAAGACTTTGACGGGAAAGCGACTATCTGTAAAGTGAACACAGATGAGCAGCAAGAGATCGCTGTAAAATACGGGATCAGATCTATCCCTGCGATCCTTTTCTTTAAAGACGGTGAAATGGTTGACCAAATGATCGGTGCAGCGTCTAAAGATGCATTTGCAGAAAAACTGAACGCAATACTATAAGTTATGCATACAAGAGGGAATTTTCCCTCTTTCTTCACGGCTTTCATATCTGATTTTAGATAAAATCTCTTAAATTTTTAACCAAGTATTTTCATAGTATAATAGATATTGTTTGCTTAAGTATTTACTTTTTATCTAAAGGAATCAACATGTTGGATTGCGCAATCATCGGCGGTGGACCTGCAGGACTTGCAGCAGGACTGTATGCGACACGCGGAGGATTGAAGAACGTCACACTTTTTGAGATGGGAATGCCCGGCGGGCAGATCACACAGAGTTCTGAGATAGAAAACTATCCCGGATTTTTCGATCATGAGAAAACAGGTATGGACTTTATGGATACCTGGCAAAAGCAGTGTTTCCATTTCGGGTTGAAACATGAGATGCAAAAAGTGGAACGTGTATCTAAAACGGGTGAGCACTTTACCGTAACACTGGAAAACGGTGAAGGCGTGGAATCAAAGACGGTGATCGTATGTACGGGAAGTACACCCAAAAAAGCCGGCATCAAAGGGGAAGATACGTATTTTGGAAAAGGGGTCAGTACCTGTGCCACCTGTGACGGCTTCTTTTACAAAGATAAGCCGGTGACGGTACTGGGCGGCGGTGACACGGCACTGGAAGAAGCGCTTTACCTTTCCAATATCTGCTCAGATGTCTATGTCGTGCACAGAAGAGATACCTTCAGGGCTGCACCCTCCACGGTAGAAAGAGTAGAACGAAAAGAGAACATACACCTCATTACAGACACGGTCATAGAAGAAGTGCTGGGTGATGCCATGGGTGTGACCGGAGTGAAACTGAAGAACAAAAAGGGCGAGATCACACAGATGGACAATCCCGGTCTTTTTGTCTTTGTCGGTCATAATGTCAATAACGCGGTACTGAAAGATGAGGAAGGCCACTTTATCTGCGAGATGAGCGAGCATGGACAGGTCATAGTGGATCTAAGCATGAGAACATCAGTACCGGGTCTGTTCGCGGCAGGAGACATACGCATAGAGGCACCCAAACAGGTGGTCTCGGCAGCAGGTGACGGTTCTGTGGCGGCACTGCAGGTAATTTCATATATTCAAGAACAAGCATAAGGATTAAACAATGGCAAAAGTGGGTATCGTAGGCAGTACAGGCAGAGTAGGGAATCTTCTGATAGACGCTCTTTTACATGACAAAGAGCTACCGTTGAGCGCAGTACATGTATACGGCGAACTGAAAAGAGATCTGCCTTCAGATGTGTTGGTGACGAACAGTATCAAAGTACTGCTTGAAAACTGTGATGTGGTCATCGACTTCTCTGCCCCTGAAGCAACACAGGAGCTTTGTGAAGAGGCGTTGAAAAACCCTACACCGCTGGTGATAGCGACCACAGGATTTACGGAACACCAGCAAAATCTTTTAAAAGAGGCTTCGCAAGAGATGCCGGTGCTGTATGCTTCCAATATGTCTGCGGGTATCGCACTGCTGAAGCAGCTGGTAGAGCAGGTGTCCGCTACACTGAAAGATTTCGATATAGAGATCGTAGAGCAGCACCACAGACATAAAGTGGACGCCCCATCGGGCACGGCGCTTACTTTGGGTGAATTTGCGGCCAAAGGACGTGGACAGGACCTGGATGCAGTACGTATCAGCGGCAGGGACGGGCAGATAGGAGCAAGAAGCAAAGACGAGATCGCAGTGATGGCGCTCCGTGGCGGTGACATTGTCGGCCGTCATACCGTAGGCTTTTACAATGATGGTGAGTTTTTGGAGCTCAATCATACCGCTACCAGCAGAGAAACGTTTTCCAAAGGTGCCATCCGCGCTGCCAAGTGGCTTGTAGATCAGGAATCTGGTCTATACTCTATCAATGATTGTTTAGGAATATAATATGTGTGCAATAGTCGGTGTATTCGGAGCAAAAAAAGCTTCAACGGTAGCGTATTATTCGCTTTTTTCCATGCAGCATCGCGGACAGGAAGCTACAGGTATTTCTGCAGCCAACGGTAAGCGTATCGCTACCTATAAAAAACGTGGTATGGTGGCGGATGTTTTCTCACAGGCAACACTGGACAGTCTGGATGGAGAATGTGCTGTAGGGCATAACCGCTATTCAACAGCGGGGAGTGAATCTGCCGGAGATGCACAGCCCGTGTTTGCCAAATACAAACTCGGAGAGATCTCTGTCGTACACAATGGTAATCTTGTCAATAAGCACGAGGTGAGAAATGAACTGATAGATAGAGGCGCCATTTTCCAGACGGATATGGATACAGAGAATATCATTCACCTTATTGCAAAATCCCAAAAGGACTCTTTGGTCGACCGTATCAAAGATATGCTGACGAAGATAGAGGGTGCCTACTGTCTGGCGATACAGAGCCGGTCAAAAATGTTTGTGATCCGCGACCGTTTCGGTATCCGTCCGCTTAGTCTTGGAAAGCTTAAGGACGGCGGGTACATCGTGGCATCTGAAACGTGTGCCTTTGACCTGGTAGGTGCAGAGTTCATACGTGATGTGGAGCCCGGAGAGATGCTTACGTTCGAAGAGGGCAAAGAGCCTCAGTCAGAAAAAGTGTTTGAGCAGGACTATCACCCCTGTGCTTTTGAATATATCTATTTTGCCAGACCGGACTCCATCATTGACGGCAAGAACGTCTATGAGATGCGTTTAAAGATGGGGAAAAGGCTCGCAAGAGAGACACCTGCAGAGGTGGATATTGTACTTCCTGTGCCTGATTCGGGTGTAGCCGCTGCCAAAGGGTATGCAGATGGACTGGGTGTACCGTTTGAGATGGGTATCGTGCGTAACCACTATGTAGGGCGTACTTTTATTGAACCGACACAGGAGATACGTGATCTTAAGGTCAAACTGAAACTCTCTCCGATCGAACATCTGATAAAGGGAAAAAGAGTCGCCATCATCGATGACTCTCTTGTACGCGGTACCACGTCCAAGCAGATCGTACGTATGCTGAAAGAAGCAGGTGCAAAAGAGGTACATATGCGTATTGCTGCCCCGGAGATCAAGTTCCCGTGCCGATACGGTATCGATACGCCAACCAAGGAAGAGCTGATCTCTACAAAGTTCACACCAGAAGAGATCGCCGATAAAATTGGTGCTGATTCTCTAGGCTTCCTTTCTATTGAAGGGCTGAAAGAGTCACTTGGCACCGAAAGAAACTATTCACTGGTCAGCTTTGACGGAAAGTATTTTGCCGGCGGTAATGCAGATAGCCCAGGGTGTGCGGGCGGTTGTTAAATAGAGAGTGTAAAAGGAACGGCTGATCCCCTTTTACGCTCATTGGGATCTTGCAGCTCCCGAACCGCTTCGCTTACGAGGGCGTTCGCCATGACAGATATTCAGATGTGTGATTATTTGGAACGGCTCTCTTTTTCTTCTATGCCGCTCAATCCGAATCGTCTTGCCAGCTCTTGTTTGACCCTGTCCGGAGAGATATCTCTGTAGCCCAGTCCTACCAGTGTATGGTAGAGCAGGTCGGCAGATTCGTAGATGACCTGCTCGTCGCTCTCTTCATTGATGGCGACACAGACCTCCTCCGCTTCTTCACGGATCTTAGAGAGCATCAGCGCTTTGTCGTCCAAAAGTTTCTTGGTCCATGACTTGGCTTCTTCGGGAGCATTTTTGCGCTCCAAGATCGTATGGTAGAGGGTATCCACCACACCATAGATGGCATCCGTATCTACTTCTTTGTCCAGGACTATCTTGTCTTGCATCACAGAAGTGAAGAAGCAGCTTTTGCGTCCCGTGTGACAGGCTACACCGTGCTGAATGATCTTCAAGATCACGGTATCTGCATCACAGTCAAGCAGTATATCCTTGACCTCCTGGACATGCCCGGAGCTTTCACCCTTTTTCCAGATACGCTGTTTGCTTCGACTGAAGTAGTGTGCAAACCCTGTCTCGAGTGTAAGCTGATACGCCTCTTCGTTCATATAGGCGAGCATGAGAATTTCGTTACTTTCCGCATCTTGGGCGATAGCAGGGATCAGAGGATTTTTTTGCCAGTCAAGCTGCATGATAGGTCTCCATAGCATTTATAGTGATGATATTATAGCTATTTGGTTTTAAACTGCAAGCTATCTATGGAGGCAAACAGGTAATTTAAGAAAAGTTTTAGAACAAAAGGTCGATTTTTGGATTATAATGGCATGCTTTATAGCTATCTTACTTTTTGGGCTTTAGATGATACAGATCAGTAACCATATCTATTGTGATGCACGCTTGGAAAAGCTGCATATCACCAATAGACTGCTCCCCAGTGCCTATAAGGATACCCCTTATTTGACCATTAAGAACTTCTTTACGCCCGAACTCTGTAGACAGCTCGCTTCCCTGGTGAAGCAGGACGAGGAGAGTCAAAGGGCGGAAGTCAAACTGGAAAACATCAGCGGAATCATAGAATCAGATGTGGTGACGGATTACCGTAAAACGAATATCTATACATTGGATGATTTTTACAGTGACTATTACGAGAAGCAGTTTCTCAAATACAAACCCCTGATAGAAGAGTATTTTGCAGCGGCCATCACGCTTTCGACGGATATCCAGGTACTGGAGTATAAAGAGGGCTATTTCTACGTGAAGCATGCAGATGATTCCAGCGAACTGGTAGATGAAAACGGAGAGACGGTAGGGTTCAAATGTGTGGCACCGGAACGAAAACTGACGACAGTGCTTTTTGCAACCTCTCATCAGTGCAAAGCCCAAGATGAGGGTGAAGGTTTCAGTGGAGGAGAGCTGCTCTTCAATTACCTGTATCATGAAGAAGGTGAGCCTGTAAAGATCAAAGCTGAAGCGGGAGAGATGATAGTCTTTCCCAGCAATCCCTACTTTTCACATGAAGTACTGCCGGTTAAAAACGGATACAGATTGACACTGGTACAGTGGCATGATGCGCTCTATTAAGTGTGTGATGGGTTTTATTATAAAGAAGAGGAGATAGCTACGGGCTGATCCCCGTAGCCAAAAAGTTTACTGCTGAGCAGAGAGGGTCTTTTGCTCTTTACCTTTTGCATCGACCCAAATGTTCGGTACTGCTCCGCCAGGTGTAAGGAAGATTTGTGCATCTTTGTTCACCTTCAGTGCTTCATTGAATTTCGCCTGTGTTTTGATCTGCTCCAGTTCAATGAGCTGCGGTGTCAGTGAACCTGAGATCAGTTTATTGGCTTTGGCCTGTTCCTCAGCTTCTATACGGATCTTATCTGCCTGACCCTGTGCCTCGATACGGTTTCTCTCTGCTTCACCACGTGCAACCTCTGCTGCTCTTTGTGCTTCCTGCTTCGCTTTCTCTTTTTGCTGTTCTGCGATGGTGACATCCTGCTTGGCGATCTGAACACGTTCGATCTGTTCTTTGATCTTTGGAGGCAGGTCGATCGTTCTTAACTCTACGGATTCAAGTACCACAGGCTGGTTCATCAGTGTATCTACACTCTCTTTTACTTTTACTTCGATGGCTGCAGCGATCTGGTTACGCATTTCAGGAAGCTGCTCTGCCGTATACTGGCCTACCACATCACGCACGACTTCACGTACTTTGGAGTTGATGATCTTCTCTTCCCAGCTCGTACCCCATTTTTCTATGGTTGCCGGTGCAGTTTCTGCCCTGAGTCTATACTGTACTGCAATATCGATATTGACACTCAGTCCCCGCTTGTCAAGCACGGTGATTGCCGGGTTTCTCTTGAGACCGCCTTCAAGGCTTCTGTATTCATCACCCAGTTCACTTGTTCTGATATTGGAGTAGGTGATCAGTCTGATACGTGTATTGACCGGTATGATCTTTTGAAGCACCGGAACAAAGAAATGGAGCCCCGCCCCAAGAGGTTCTTGCTCAAATTTACCGGTAGTAATCTTGATGCCTACTTCACCGGAGTTGATGATGGTAAAAGGCTTCAGTACAAAAAGAGCAAATGCAATGGCTATGATGATAAATATCCATGATGCGCCTTTGCCCATATTGTTGAGAGGGTTTTCAAAGTTGCCTCCCCCGCTTCTACCTCCGCTTCCGCTGTTATCTGAGGTATTGCTCGGTTTTCTCTTTTTAAAATAGTCGTTCATATCTGCTGGCATGGCTGCTCCTTAATTGATATAGGTTAAGTACTGGATATAGTCAGGGTTCTTGCCTGCTACCACATCAAAGTAGGCTGTTTGTAATTTCTCCGTGATAGGACCTCTTGACCCTGCACCGATGATACGGGCATCGACTTCACGGATCGGTGTGACTTCCGCAGCAGTTCCTGTCAGGAACGCTTCATCTGCGATGTAAACTTCTTCACGGGTAATACGGCGTCTTTCCACCTTTATACCCATGTCATGCGCTAGGTCTATCACAGTTTGCTGCGTAATGGACTCCAGTGAATTGTCACTTGGAGGCGTAATGAGCACACCATCTCTTACCATAAAGAAAGCTGCCCCGGATGCTTCTGCAATATACCCATGGTCGTCCCTAAGCAGCGCTTCATCATACCCTGCTTCCACCGCTTCATATTTTGCCATTTGAGAGTTCAGGTAGTTGGCGACGGCTTTGGCTTTACCCATCCCAGAGGTGTTAGGTGTTCTTGTGACAGAAGTGATCTTGATACGGACACCTTTTTTAAGACCCTCTTCTCCAAGATATGCTCCCCATTCCCATGCAGAGATAGATACATTGACAGGACAGTCTTTATGGTAAAGGCCCATGACACCATATCCAAGATACACCAACGGTCTGATATAGGCACCGTTAAAGAGTTCATTTTTTTGTAAAAGTTCTACTTGTGCAGCATTCAATTCCTCTGCGGTATAGGGTACGTTCATCAGTGTCATCTTTGATGAATTAAGAAGTCTTTGCGTATGTTCCTTGAGTTTAAAGATCGCACATCTTCCGTCTACTGTTTTGTAGGCTTTAGTCCCCTCTATGGCACCATTTCCATAATGCAGTGTATGTGTAAGTACGTGTACCTTGGCGTCATCCCAGGGTACGAATTTGCCATCCATCCAGATATATTTTGCTTTGTTCATTATTATTGCTCCAGGACATGCCCATAAGGCAGTCAAAATTAATGAATTATTCTAGCTAAAATGTGGTTAATAGTCGGTTATAGAAATTTTGGAAATACAGTCCCATTTTCAGATGAACACAAATGGTACAGATCGGGCCGTAAAAGGGTGCAGGGATAGAAGGAATGGTTAAAAATTGATCATATGAGAGCGTATAGAATCGGTGCATACCTGATATACTACCATTATATATTCAAACCGAATAAAAACTATTTTGCTATGATACGATATCAATCAAAGGAATAATATGATGAAAGAGTTTATCAAGGTCTATGAAGAGAATCATGAAGATATAGAAAAGTTCATTGTCACCACTGTAAAGAACACGGGACCTCTTTTATCGGATGCCCCTAACAGTTATAAAAACATTTTCAAAACGTTTCCTTCGATGGAACTGATATATGTGACCGATCAAAATTTCATACAAACCGATGCAAACTTTTTTAGAAACAAAATAGACGATTCGGAAAAAGGTAAAAGCCGCGCCTACATGAGTACCAAGTTCCTGAAAAAAGAGGATGAGATCTCTGTCAGTACTCCTTACATAAGTTCTGCGACAGGCCATACCTGCATCACGGTGATGAAAAAAGAAGGGGATAGCTATGTCTTCATAGATTACAGGCTTTCCGCGCTGCTCGGAAGACTGGGATTGATCGAATTGAACCCTGCCTTTAACCAGTTAACAAAGCTCTTTTACAAGTCAGTGGGGTTTTCCCTGATGGCATTTGCTTTTTTTGCCATCATCTATGCGATCTCCGGATATATATCAAGTGTTTTTACCGAGAAGGACTATACACTGGACATCCTATTCAAACCGATAGTGGCACTGACGTTGGGGCTGGCTATTTTTGACCTTGCAAAAACGATCCTGGAAAGAGAGGTCTTTTATAAAAAATACAGCAAACAAAATGAAGACGCGAATGTATTGACCAAGTTTGCCATAGCCATTATCATTGCCCTTTCCATAGAAGCATTGATGGTGGTCTTCAAGATCGCTTTACATGACTATTCGGATATGATCCATGCGCTCTATCTCATTACCGGGATAGCATTGATCATTGTATCGCTGGGTATTTATGGTTACCTGTCAAGCAGGAGCAGATCAGACAAATAAGCCGGTGTGGGCAGAGACCAATTGGTACCGGTTTAGATCGGGAGATCGCCTGTGGAGAATATACACAAACATAGAGTATGCAGGGGTGTATGCACAGGGTTTAATCATTTTTTAATGTAATCTCATTAAAGTTAGCCTATAAGGTTTCTAAACAAAATAGAGCATGAAGAAAGCCATTTTTTAGTGCTTGTTTGAGATAATTTATGACTTGATCTGTAAGATTATTTTAGCTTTATCGCCTGTTTTGTGCAGAATAAGATGTATTTACGGTAAATTATAATTACTATACTACACACTTATCGGTTTCTAAAATATTAATATTATCTTCTTTATGAAGTTTTATGCATATTTTAGATAGGATGGCTTAGCTTATAAGCTGAAGTCAAATCATTTTTGATAACATTTATTAAGGAGAATCAAATATGTCAAAGAAAATAACAGCTGGTCCGGTAGGTTATATGCCTCATTCGGCACCATCCATGGGAGTGGAGCTTGCGCCTGAAGGTAAAGCACTACTATATGGAAATATCGTAGAAGAAGAAGAGGCGATGAGAGATGCTGCGAAAGCCATGTTAACAATGGACAACCCAACTATCTTCCCTGGACCACAAGTTTTATGGGACTGGAGAGATGACGTTGCGGACAAATCAGCAGCAATTTTAGAGTTGGCATCAGAGATTCCAAATTGTAGAATTATTCCAATGCCAGATTACAGACCAAAGTATCCAAAAATTGATGCTGAAGCGGAAATCAATCCAAATCACCCGAATTTGACGATCTTACATAATAAAATTAAAGCTTGTATTTTTGTTGGTGTACACTGTCACTATGCAAACCTTAGTTTAAGAATGATCAGAGCCGGTACAGACTGTCACACGATCGCACTATGCGGATTCATGGGACATGAAGAAGCTATGACATCCATCAGAGACGTTCATGCTGAAGATATCAGAAGATTTAAAGATATCGTAATACAGGTTAGAAATGAACTGGGTATCGAATGGACAACAACACCTCCACCAGAAAATCCATCTTTACCAAAAGAGGACTGGGGATCACTTACGCCTGCTGATTATGGTGAGTACAGAAGTCTCATCATGAGTAGAAAAGGTGAACACGTTGCAGACGTTGAATAAGATTAGGAGAGACAAATGAGTTTAAATAAAAAATTAGTAAGCGCGGACTACCTTTTAAAAGAGGCTCCGAGAGAAAAGCACTTTATTACTGGTGCTCAAGCAATGGCAGAAGCTGTTAAAAGAGCAAGTGTTGATATGGCGATCGCCTATCCTATTACTCCGCAATCGGAAGTAATGCACCTTGTTGGTGACATCTATGCACAAGGTCACATCAAAGAGTACTATAGAGCGGAAGAAGAGCTTGGTACAATGTCTGCGATCGCAGGTGCGGCTAGAGCAGGTGTACGTCTCTTTACAGCAACATCAGGACCAGGACTTCTTAGAGGACTTGAAGCGATCGTTTCATGGCCAGGACACAGAGTACCAGCGGTATTGGGTGTACTTACAAGAGTTGTTAACGCTCCTCTTTCTATTCAGCCGGACAACATTGAAATGGCATACCTAATGCACAGTGGTGTAATTATGCTGCATGCTGAAAACCAGCAAGATACGTTTGACATGACTTTGGCAGCTTTCGCAATTACTGAGAAAGTAGATGTTTATATTCCTGTATCTGTATCTACAGAAGGATTCTTCGTAACACACGCAAAAGGTTATGTTGAAATGACTCCTGAAGATATGGCATTGGAAGAAATGGATCCATACTATGCACCGGTTCCAGCAATGGACAACGAAGTGCCACCGGCAAGAATCCAAAGAGATGCGCCTGTTCAGAAGTCTAACTTCATGAGTTACTTGATCCACTCTGTATGGCAGCAAGAGATCTGGGATTCAAACAGAAGAGCAATGAAATATATCTATCAATACCTTGGTGGACCAATTGAGGTACAAAACCCAGGTTCAGATGTAATGATCGTTGCATCAGGATGTGCGGCTGCGCAAGCAAGAGAAGCACACAGATATGCTCAAGAAGAAGGGATCAGTGTTGGTTTCGTTAAAGTAAAAGCGATCAGACCATTCCCTACAGATGAGATCAACGAAGCACTAAAAGGTGCAAAAACGGTAATTATTCCTGAACACAATATCATCGGATGGTTGTGTAAGGAAGTAAAAGCAGCTATACCGAACGGTGGTATTGTTGTAGAAGGTCCAAGAGTATATGGTGGTATGACATTACCTGTGGAATTGATCATGGAGCAAGTATATATAGCTCTTGGTATGAAATCCGAAACATTACAAGCATAAGGGATATAAAATGAGTTTAAAATATATGATTCCAGCGTCAAAATTTAAGAGATATTTGCCAAAAGACTATGTTGAACTAGTAGACTATGGTCCATTTGGTAAAGACTACAGCGAAGTTGGCGTTAAAAATATGGGTACGTACAAAGAGTTGGTGGAAGAACACCCAATGTGTTCAGGATGTTGGATGGCTTACTACATTAAGATCATCTTCGCATCACTTCCGAACCCTGAAGATACAGTAACGATCGGTACAGCTGGTTGTGGTAGACTTGCTATTTCTCAGGCTGCGGTTCCATTCATCTATGGTAACTATGGTGACCAAAATGCGATGGCATCTGGTATCACACGTGCATTCAGACTAAGATTCCCTGATAGACACAAAGACGTTATCACAATCGCTGGTGACGGTGGTATGATGGATATCGGTTTCAGTATGACTATGCATGCATGGTTCAGACGTGAGAGATTCACGACTATTATGCTAGATAACGAAGTATATGGTAACACAGGTGGACAAGAGAGTGGTATGAGTGTTGAAGGTGCTGTTCTTAAAATGTCTCCAAAAGGTAAGAACTTTGGTAAAATGCCTGCAATGCAGCTTGCTATTGATGCTGGATGTGTGTACGTTGTTAAAATGTCACCGACAAACATCAACAAGTCTTCTAAAGCGATCAGAAGAGCGATCTTCGCAGCAAGAACACTTGGACCAACTTTCATCCATGTATATACTTCATGTAACATTGAGTACTCTATTCCTACTCCTGATGTATTCAGAGATGCTAAAGAGAAGGAAAAAGGTCGTTTTGCTTTTGAAGAGTATATGACAGATGAAGCGAAAGAGCTGTTTGCTCAAATCGAATCTAAAAACAAAAGAGAGGTAAGCTAATATGGCGGTAGATAAAAAAAGATATAATATGCGTATATCCGGGCTTGGTGGACAGGGGGTTGTAACCTCTGCTCACATCCTCGGATCTGCAATGGACAATGCTGGTAAATTCGCTTCTTTGGTACCATTTTTTGGTTCTGAAAAGAGAATGGCTCCGGTTGAAGCATATGTTAGAGCATCTTCTGAACCTATCTATGAAGTAGGTGAGGTTGTTTACCCTGATATTATTATGATATACCATTCACAGGTTATCACACATGGTAAGTCATATACTATGCCATTCTATGCCGGTTTGAAAAAGAACAGCCTTGTTATCATCAATACAGACGTAGATGTGCTTGATAAAGAAGACAAAGAAGTACTTACCAGACTTAACGCCAAAGTGGTTCAATTCAATGCAACTGAACTTGCACTTAAAATCGCAGGTACTGAACTTGCAACGAACATGGCGATGATGGGTATGCTTCTTGGTATCACAAAACTTGTGACTGAAGACAATATTGAAAAAGCGGTTAGAGAAAGATTCCTAGGTAGTTCTTTCGTTGCTTCTGGTGGTACGGCTTCTCTAGACTCTGCGATCGAGAAAAAGTTTAAGAAGAAAGAAGAATTGCTTGCAAAAAATATGGAAGTAATTAATGCTACTTTTGAAATGGCCGATTCTATCGACTTGAACTCAGATGAACTTATAATTAAATTACAAGCATAAAAAGGAAAAATAATGTACTACGTAGCAAAAGTAAACTCAGAAATGTGTTCAACACACAAATGTAACATGTGTACACTTTACTGTCCAGAGGCAAATACTTTGATGTATGATAAAGAACCAAAACATGGTAATTCAAATGGTACTTCATGGGTCGATGAAGACAGATGTAAAGGTTGTGCAATTTGTGTATATGTATGTTCTGACCTTCTTAACAGAGATTGTATAACAATGGAAATGGTTACTACGGAAGAAGCGTAAACTCTTATGTTGGGACTGAGTGCCCAACACAAGAATTGAATCACCCTTTGTTCCTTTGAAACAGAGGGATAAATGTCATGTTGTGTCATGTCAATAAAATTTATTTGCACATCCTGCCAAGCTTCGATGTGATAAGTTTTATACACATGACACTACAGTACACAAGGTAAAATTTAGGAGAGAATAATGGCTAATTTAGGCCCAGCTTACTATGCACCATATCCAGTTGCAACCTATGATGGTATACTTACACCACCTGAAGGGAAAGCACTATTATTAACTGAAATAGTTGATGAAGAAACAGCAATGAGAGAAATTGCTAGAGTAATGTTAACAAGCGAGAATGCTACGATCTTCCCAGGACCACAAGTATTATATGCGTGGAATGACGAAGCGAAGAAAAAAGCAACACTGATCAAAGAAATGGCGGAAGTTTTGAACGCTAAAATGATACCAATGTATGATTATAGACCAAAATATCCTAAGATCGACCCAGAAGTAGAGATCAACCCTAACCACCCGAATTTAACAATCTGGCACAACAATATCAAAGCAGCGATATTTATTGGTGTTCACTGTCACTATGCGAATGTTGCATTAAAGATCGTAAGAGCTGAAACAGACTGTTATACGGCTGCAATGTGTGCACTTTCCGGACACGAAGATGCGATGGCTACTATCAGAGATCAGCACGCAGAAGATTTGGCAAGATTTATAGAAATTGCTAAAGAAGTAAAGCAAGAGCTTTCAAAATAGAGCTTAGGAGATTACTATTATGAGCATAAAAAACATGACGGATGAAAAGAACTGGTCAGGTCAGAAACTTGTTTCTACTGACTACTTACTTTTTGAAGCACCGAGAACTAAACACTTCGTGACAGGTTCAGAAGTTGTG
>NZ_DATCSP010000034.1:0-4112 GCF_036568385.1 Sulfurovum sp.
GAAGTAGAAGCATTTTTGGCACAGCTTCATACACCGAATAGGAAAAAATAATACTTTTTGAAACAATATTCAAAGAAAATCTACAATTCACCTTTATATTTAAAATACCCGAAAATTTTAATCATATCCTCATGACAAAAATGGTAAACTAGCGCGAAATTACATGAGGAGTTTTAATGCTTGACATACATTTACCATTGATGTTGTTCGTTCTAGCTTTGTTTCTAACCCTGCTTGTTCTTTTAAATAATATGCTATTTCAGCCATTAGTGAAATTTATGGATGACAGAGACAATTCTTTAGCAAAAGATTTAGAAGCTGCAAAAGGGATAAGTGGCAACAGTGACGAGCTAAATGCGAAGGCGGATGAAATTATTAGCAATGCTAAAAATGAAGCTGCGGGTATCAAACAGAAAGCGATCGATGACGAGAAAACATTGGCTGCCGCTAAAATTGAGACCAAACAAAATGAATTAGAAACTGAGTATAACAAGTTTGTAGAAAAGCTTAACTCTGACAAAGAGAACCTTAAAAACGCTCTTCTTTCTCAAATGCCTCTTTTTAAAGAGAGCCTCAAAGCTAAATTTAGCAAATTATAGGAAGGGACGAATATGAAAAAAACTGTATGGTTGTCTTTGCTTATGCTACCTGCTGTTCTTTTAGCGAGTGGTGCCGATGCAGAATCCAGCCGTTATTTTGCACAAACAGGTAGAGAGACAGACTTTTTGCCAAGAGTGGTGAACTTTGTTATCTTTGCATCATTGCTTTATTATCTGCTGGCTAATCCGATCAAAAACTTTTTTAAGGGAAGAAGTGAAGGAATAGCAGCACAATTGAGCGAGATAGAAGAAAGACTTCAAGCCGCGAAAGATGAGAAAAAAGAAGCGCAGAACCGTTTGGAAAAAAGTGAACAGAAAGCAGCACAGATCATTGCCGATGCAAAAGAAGAAGCAATTTTGCTAGCGGGAAAAGTCGCTGCTGCCAACCAAAATGAACTGGCATTGATGGATAAGCAACTTCAAGACAAGATGGCATTTGAAGAAAGAAAAGCTGCAAGAGAAACGATAGAGGAGATCTTGAGCGAAAATATCACCAATGAGGATATCATGCTTGATGAATCGAAAGTGGTTGAAATTATTTCTAGGAAGGTGGCATAAGATGGAAGAATTGATTGCTAAAAGATATGCACAGGCACTTTCGTCTGTATCGAAAGACCTTCCGGCTGTTCTCGAGGTCTTGAATGTACTAAGTGAAGCGGTCAGCAGTCCTGAGATCCAGACTGCATTGAGATCGCCGATCATCTCCAATGAGGACAAGACAGCAATGGTCTTATCAGCGCTTGGTAATGATAACGCCACATTAGTGAACTTTATCAAGATATTAGGTGAGAATAAAAGACTTGACCTGATCCCTGCGGTCACAAAAGTACTCAACAGGGATCAGCAAAGAGCTTCGAACCAGTATGAAGGTGTATTGAGAAGTGCATCCACACTGGATGAAGCAGCATTGAACGATCTTGAAGAGACACTTAAAAAGTATACAGGTTCAACAATTAAATTAAGACAGGAAAAAAGTGATCTTGAAGGGTTGCGTGTTTCAGTCGATGATTTGGGTATAGAGGTAAACTTCTCTAAGCAGAGAGTTAAAGAACAATTAATTGATTTCATTCAGAAATCTTTATAGTTATCTAACAGAAAGGAGTATCAGTGGCAGTTAAATTGCAAGCAGATGAGATAAGTTCGATCATCAAAGAAAGAATTGAGAATTTTGAAATTGATGTTGACATCAATGAAGTAGGAAAAGTAGTAGGTATCGCAGACGGTATTTCAACCGTATATGGTCTTAACAATGTTATGGCCGGTGAAGTGGTTGAGTTCGACAATGGTGCCAAAGGACTTGTATTAAACCTTGAAGAGGCGAATGTCGGTGTGGTTGTTCTTGGTTCAAGTGCAGGTATCAAAGAAGGAATGAGCGTAAAAAGAGCGGGAGACCTTCTGAAAACACCAGTAGGTGATTCATTTATGGGTAGAGTAGTGAACCCACTAGGTGAACCGGTTGATGGTAAAGGTGCGATCGATGCTGCTGAGCATAGATTCATTGAAGAAAAAGCACCGGGGATCATGGCGAGAAAATCAGTGCATGAACCACTACAAACAGGTATCAAAGCCATTGATGCACTTGTACCGGTAGGTAGAGGGCAAAGAGAGCTTATCATCGGTGATAGACAAACGGGTAAAACCACATTGGCTATCGATACGATCATCAACCAAAAAGGTCAAGATGTCGTATGTATCTATGTGGCGATCGGTCAAAAGCAATCAACAGTCGCTGCTACGGTGAAGAAACTTGAAGAGCATGGTGCAATGGATTACACGATCATTGTAACGGCAGGTGCATCAGAATCTGCAGCACTTCAGTTCCTAGCACCATATGCGGGTGTCACTATGGCTGAGTACTTCAGAGACAATGGTAGACATGCAGTGATCTTCTATGATGACCTTTCAAAGCATGCGGTTGCCTACAGAGAGATGTCATTGATCCTTAGAAGACCTCCGGGTAGAGAGGCATACCCTGGTGACGTTTTCTATCTTCACTCAAGACTACTTGAGAGAGCTGCGAAACTTTCTGATGAGAATGGTGCAGGTTCTATTACAGCATTCCCGATCATTGAGACACAGGCAGGTGACGTTGCGGCCTATATTCCGACCAACGTGATCTCTATTACAGATGGTCAGATCTTCCTTGAGACGGACCTGTTCAACTCGGGTATCAGACCGGCGATCAACGTAGGTCTTTCCGTATCCAGAGTTGGTGGTGCTGCGCAGATCAAAGCAACGAAACAAGTATCCGGTACATTGAGACTTGACCTTGCTTCATTTAGAGAGCTTCAGGCATTTGCCCAGTTCGCATCTGACCTTGATGACCATACAAGAGGTCAACTTGAGCGTGGACAGAGAATGGTAGAGGTACTCAAGCAAGGACCATATGCGCCAGTTCCTATTGAAAAGCAGGTTGTGATCATCTTTGCCGGTGCGAACGGATACCTGGATGATATTCCAGTAGCTTCAGTAACGAAATTTGAAGCAGACCTTATGCCATTCATGGAAGCAAAATATTCTAACATTCTTGATGCTATCAGAAGTGAGAAAAAGATCTCTGATGATACCGATGGGGAATTACGTAAAGCTATCGAAGATTTCAAAGCTTCATTCGCTGGATAAGAAAGGCTTATTATGGCTAATTTAAAAGAGATAAAGCGTAAGATAGGAAGTGTCAAGAACACACAAAAGACCACTAACGCCATGAAACTTGTCTCTTCTGCAAAATTGAAAAGAACAGAAGAACTTGCAAAAAGATCTAGAGTCTACGCTGCCAAATTGACCGAACTCCTCAACGAGATCGCTCAAAAAATGCAGCAGGCGAACGTAGATGGTGTCGACAATGCCTATTTTAAGGATGTACAAAATCCTAAAATGGTTGATATCGTATTCATCACAGCAGACAAAGGTCTTTGTGGCGGTTTTAATGCACAGACGATCAAAAGGGTCAACAAGCTGGTTGCGGAATATAAAGCCGATAATGTGAAAGTGCGTCTTAGAGCAGTCGGAAGAAAAGGTATTGATTATTTTAAATTCAACAATGTTGAGTTAAATACTGAGATCACCGGACTTTCAGCAGCACCGGATTTTCAGCAGGCTGCAGAGTTCATCTCTGACGTGGCTGAGTCGTATGTCAAAGGTGAAACCGACAAGATTATTTTGGTACACAATGGTTATGTGAACATGATCACCCAAGAGATCAGGGAAGAGCAGGTTTTACCCGTCGACACATCAAAGCTGGAGCTTAATGCCATTTCAACTTCAGAACTTGAAGTAGAACCGGATGATGACGACACACTTCTTGATGCGTTGGTGAAGCGTTATGTCGAGTATACCATGTATTACTCACTGATCGATTCATTGGCGGCAGAACACTCTGCACGTATGCAGGCGATGGATGCAGCAACAAGCAATGCAAAACAGATGGTTAAAGAGCTTACTGTAAAGTATAACAAAGCAAGACAAGAAGCCATTACTACTGAGCTCATAGAGATCATCAGTGGTGTGGAATCA
>NZ_DATCSP010000035.1:0-19825 GCF_036568385.1 Sulfurovum sp.
ATGTCCGAACCGCTGCTGTTCTCATCTGTGAACTTTTGGCTGATGGTCATCCCCGAAGCCATGAACTTTCTACCGAACTTGTTAAGTCTTTCTATGTGCTGCATGTGACATGCACTACAGTCCATGCCTGTCTGAGTCGCAAATGCAGGCAAGGCCTTCACTTCACTCGTAAGACCTACAAATGCCAGCAGACCGACTGCCACCACACTCTTAGCATTCATTTTCATCATATTTATTCTCCCTTTCAAATTAAAACGGTTTTAAAACCATTATGTTTTATTATAGCGTGTGATCAATATTTTTTTAATGAATAACAACTTATTTACCAAAATCGTACTATAATGAAAAAATAGATCATTTAGAAAAGGGACCGCATGATGTTAGGAAGAACAGGAGTATTATTTTTGGTGGCGGCAAGCTTTCTCTCTGCCTCACCCATGCAAACCATCTATGTGCAGAAATGTGCAAGCTGCCACGGTGCCAATGGGAATATAAAGGCAATGGGCAGATCCAAAGCGATCAATGGTATGTCCGCTGAAAGCATAGAAAAAGCGATGGCTGAGATCGCATCAGGCGAAAGAAAGTCTATGGGGTTTGTCAAAAGTACAAAAGAAGCGTTTATCAAAAAACACAGCAAAGAAGAACTTGATGAACTAGCCGCCTATATCCATGGCCTGCAATAGGGAAATGCTCTTCGATCATGCGAGTTTCAAAAGCTGTAACAGTTCTATGGTAGAATACAACATAAAAAGTTTTGGAAGTACCTTTAAATGAATACTATAGACGACACTGAGATCCTGCATAAGATCATAGAACTCCAATCCTGTATCATTCACGGCAGGAACATCAAACCCCTGCTGCATCAGAACATCGATTTTTACCTTGAAAAATCGGCTGCAGACATCATTACACTCTATATGCATCATGATGAGACCGTCCAGATAGACTACATCCTGGAAAAACACAGACATTTTGCGCATCTCTTAAAAAAATATGTTGATGATAAAAAACATTCTAAATGGGAAGAATTTGCAGAGCACTGCAAAAAACATTTTGCTTCCAGGGTCCAATACCGCAGAGTGACCGATCTCTCACAGCTCTTTCACGGGTTATTGACTAAAAAGGAAGCCGCATCCTTTGAAGCAGAACTGAAGATGCAACAGACCATCATGATGCCGATGTATGCTTTTGATAACAAAGAGATCATTGGCTATATCTGCTTTTTGTTCCAGTCCGAGGCTGAAGCCGACATCAAAAAGCTGGAAGCGGTCAGGACATCATTTCAGATCCTGCTGCAGCCCCTTTATGACAGTGAACACCGTACCTTCTTCACCAGATGTATGCGTATAGACGAAAAGTTGGAACTGCTGACGCCAAAGGAAAAGAAGATCGTACATTATGTGCTGGATGGTGCATGCTACCAAGAAGTCGCTGATGCACTGCATATTTCGACCAATACGCTGAAAACGCACATGAGAAATATCTTTAACAAGTATAATGTCAATTCAAAGATAGAGCTGTACAACAAGCTGAATGGGCATTTATAGCCATTGTATTTAAAATTGGATGAGTATTGAGAGGTTGAGAGGAAGGGTATTTGCACAAATACCCTTTGATCATGGTTGGATGATCGTTCTTTTAGCGACGTCCGCCGCCACCGCCACCGCTGCCACGCATGGATCCGCCCATTGAACCTGCACCTGATCTGCCCGGATTGCTCCCGTTGTATTGGTACTGGTGTTCATTTTGGTATTTATATTCATTTCTGTACGTGTTTCCGCTGCCATCTTTTAGTCTTTTCTGCTGTTGCGTTTGCAGCTTCTGCTGCGTTTGTAGATGCTCTTGAAGACTGTCCTGCGCTGCAAAAAGTGAAGGTGAAGCAAGAAGTGCTGCCGTACCGAAAGTGATGAAGATCTTTTTCATGGTATTCCTTTAAATGTAGTTCTTGTTTATTACATAAAAAGTATAGAAAAAAAGTGTGAAGTGAGTATGAAGCGAAAGGAGACTATCTTCGCCCTCCTCCGCCTCCGCCACCCGGAGCACCGCCACCTGCTGATCCACCCATGCCGCCGCCCATTGAGCCGCCTACGAAGTTGCTCTGCTGCGAGCCGTCGTTGAACTTGAACTCGAACCTGGATCTATTGTCATAGTCATAGGTTTTTGATCTGTTCTTTGGAGCGTCCTCCTCTTTGGATCCGATACCGTTGGCATCATACTCGTCCTTAAATACAAAGCGTGACTGCTTGACGGACTCTTGCTTCTGAGGTTCCGGTTTTGGAAGCACCTTCTTGGTTCCGGCCTGCTCAAGGATACTGCCGAGCCCCTTTTCCTCTGCATGAAGTGACAGGGTGCCAAATATACAAAGTGTAGGGAGTATATATTTATATCTCATGATTGACACCTTTCTTAATTTTTTACCATTATAGTAAAAATGTATGAAAAAAGTATGAAGTACTGTTTCCCCAGTGTGCTATAATAATCTTCAGGAGTGCCTATGAAAATTTTATTATTGGAAGATGATATAGGATTGGGTGACATCATGTCTGAGTACCTTGAAGACAATGATTTCGAGCTGGACCTTGTCTATGACGGCGAAGAAGCACTGGACAAAGCCTATGAAACGAAGTATGACCTCTATATCTTCGATGTCAATGTACCGGCGATCAAAGGGTTCGACCTGCTCAAAACACTGCGCGACAACGGCGATGCCACCCCTACGATATTTGTGACCTCGCTCAATGACATCGAAGATGTTTCAAAAGGCTTCGAAAGTGGCGCGGATGACTACCTCAAAAAACCTTTTGAACTCGCAGAGCTTCTTCTGCGCATCAAGAACATCCAGAAACGCTCCTACACACAACAGCGTTCCAACATGATAGAGATAGACAAGGACATCTCTTTTGACATAGAGACAGAACTTCTGTATGTGGGCGAAGAGAGTATCTCTCTGCCGCAGAAAGAGCTCAAACTGCTCAAGCACTTCCTGAAACACCCCAATGAGATCATCACCTTTGAGGATCTTTACACTGTGCTCTGGGATTATGATGAAACCTCTTCGGCAGAATCATTGAGAGCCCACATAAAGAACCTGAGAAAACACCTTTCCAAAGACATGATACACAACCTCAGAGGACTGGGGTACAGGTTTGAAATGAAAGCTTCCGACTGATGCGTGCCAGTACCAAAAGTCTTATCATCTTTATGGTGGTCTACCTGGGTTCACTGGGCATATTGGCCACCTGGATCGGTTATCTTTATTATGAGGACCGGAAAAAACTCCTGATCGATAAAATGCATTTGGAAATGCGCTATAAAGCAAGAAGTATCAATGCACAGCTGGAATACTACCATATGAACCAAAGCGAACAGTTCACTTTTTATGATGAGGGGTATGACATCGCCCTCTATGACAACCAGAGGGAACTGATCGCTTCCACGTTTATGAGCAGCACGATAGACTTCTCAAAACTCTTTTATGACCATGAAGGCAAATACTATCTTGTCGAATCGCTTTTTAATGAGTATCTCGGTGTCAAATACATAGTCATTGCAAAAGCGCTTGATACCAGCAAGCTTGATGAAGTACTGCAGCAGATCATCCGTGTGGCGGTCTATGGGTTTGCTTTTCTGCTGCTGGTCGCCTTTCTGCTGGCAAGGATCATGCTCTACCCTGTCAAAAGGTCCATTGCTGCGCTGACCAAGTTCATGAAAGATGCCACGCATGAGATGAACACCCCTATCAGCACGATACTGATGAGCTATGAACATATGGACAAAGAGAACCTGAACGCCAAACAGCTCCGTTCGCTCGATCGCATCGATATAGCGACCAAAACACTCTCAGGCCTCTACAGAGACCTCTCTTTTGCTTCATTCCATGATTATATAGAGTATGAAGATACACCGATCAGCATCAAAGAGGTGGTCCTGGAGAGAGTAAAATATATGGATACACTGATACAGTTCAAAGCCTTGCAGGTGAAGCAGGAACTGGTGGAAAGACATATCAATATGGATAAACGAAAGCTGATCCTGCTGATAGACAACCTGCTCTCCAATGCGATCAAGTTCTCTAAAAAAGGCGGTCGTATAGAACTGGTGCTGACAGAGAAGTATTTGAGTGTAAAAGATTATGGTCTGGGGATATCAAAAGAAGATCAGAAAAACATCTTCAAGCGTTTCAGATCGACCAATACACTGCAGGGAGGATTTGGTGTGGGACTGGACATCGTCAGTCAGATCTGCAAAGAGTACCATATCAGAATAGAACTGGAATCAGCGCCTTCGAAAGGAAGTGAATTTAGACTGGTCCTTCCGGACTAGTCTATTTTGCGTCCTGCATAGTAGTTGATCTTCCAGCCCTCTTCTTCTTTTGAAAAATAGAGTTTTTTGCTTTTCCCGTCTTCCGTATATTCGACCGTTTCTCTTGTATCGCCGTTCTTGGATACGGAAACTATCGTTATATCAGGGGAGAGATTTCTTGAAAGAAGATCAGAAGAGAGTCTCTTTTCCACTTCCTCAAGGGCAGCCGGATCCTCTTCTATCTTTTTCAGTTTGGCCTTGAAATCAGGATCTCTCAGTGCAAGCCTCAGACCAAATGTTTCAAGGGTCATGATGTATGACTCACGGGTCATCAATGCTTTCACTGAAACGAGATCACCGCTATAGAGTGCCTTATAGTAGAGACCGATGATCTCAGCAGGTTCAAGGTTCGACTTATCGCCAGGCATGGTATCTCTTATTGCTCACGTGCAATGGCAGCGGTAAAGGCGTCAAGGTGACTGAGGCTTCCCTCTTTGAGGTTATCATAGACACTGACCACATCTGCCGGCATACCCACAGAGGCATGTTCCAGGTCGTCGATATCTGTCAGCTCGATCATCTCACCGACTTTTAGTGCATCCAGCAGTGATGTTTCACCCTCTGCCACACAGGTATCATAAAGCTCCTGCAGTACAGGCAGTACAAAGTTACCCACACTCGCCTCATCGACACCGTCGATGCTCACGCCGTACTTCACACACAGTTCTCTGGCAGCATCGATGTGTCTCTGCTCTGAGATCTGAATGGAGGCAAACGTAGTTTCATCCGTATAGAGTTTACCAAGGGTGATATAGACATCTCTCGCAACTTTCTCTTCCTGATAGATGAAAAAGAGCATATCTTTCTGCTCTTCGGTAAGTACTACGGTCGTCTCTTCAGTCACCTCTTCTGCATAGGCAGCAGAAGAAAGCAGTGCTGCTCCTGATGCTCCTACCGCTAACATTTTGGTTAAAAAGTTTCTACGGCTATTTGTATTAGTATTATTATTCTTCATTATTGATCCTTTTAGAATATTTTTTAATGACAAACGCAGTATAAGGTAGAAGTATGAAGAGAGTGTGAAGCATGCAGTTCACACTTCACAAGCACTTCAGGCAAACCGATCACTGCTCGCGTGCGATCGCAGCGGTGAAGGCGTCAAGGTGACTGAGGCTTCCCTCTTTCAGGTTTTCAAAGACAGTTACCACATCTGCCGGCATACCCACAGAGGCATGTTCCAGGTCGTCGATATCGGTGATCTCTATCAGCTCACCTACTTTCAGTGCATCCAGCAGCGACGTTTCACCCTCTGCCACACAGGTATCATAAAGCTCCTGCAGTACAGGCAGGACGAAATTACCCACACTCGCTTCATCCACACCGTCGATGCTCACACCGTACTTCTCACATAACCCTCTGGCCGAATCGATATGTCTCTGCTCTGATATCTGAATAGAGGCAAAAGTGTTTTCATCCGTGTAGAGTTTACCCAGGGTGATATAGACATCTCTGGCAACCTTCTCTTCCTGATAGATGAAGAAGAGCATATCTTTCTGCTCTTCGGTCAATACAGGTGCTGTATCTTTCTTCCCTTTGGCCTCTGCAGTACTGCTCAGCAGTGCTACTCCGCTCATTCCTGTAATTAGCATTTTAGACAAAAAGTTCCTACGGCTGTTGGTGTTGTTCTTCATATTCTTCCTTTTAGAATGTTTTATAATCACAAACACAGTATAAGGTAGAAGTGTTAAGGAAGTGTTAAGATAATAAGATAATTATATCTAATGGTGAAATATAAGGTCATCTCTGCTTAATTGACCCGGGCTCGTTTTCCCCATCACTGCCAAAAGTGAACGTACCCCCTGGATGAGTTCCTTATGATAATTGGCTACATGTCTGGACTTTTCCAAAACGAGATACTTGCTTCGTTTGATCTCATCCATCGTTGCCAGTCCTACAGGGCAATGATGTCCTCCCGCTCCGGAACAAGTTCTTGCCCGTATGCATCCGGCAGAGATCATAAACCCTCTGGCAATGTTGACAAAGTCTGCACCATAGCATAAAAGCTCTACTATATCATCAGGGGTCAATACTTTTTCTGCAGCGATGATCCTGATATCTTCACGTAAGCCATAGTTGGCTAGAACTTCTGTGACTATGAGCAATGACTCCCGAATAGGCAATCCTATCTTGCTCATCATTTCAAGCGGTGCAGTGGCAGAACCGCCGTCACCGCCGTCTATGGTCACGAAATCCGGGATATTCTTTCCTGCCTCTTTTCTGTTTTTGAGTACCTGGGCATAGGCTTCAAATTCTTGCTTGGTCGAGATGACTATCTTAAATCCTGCCGGTTTGCCTGAAAGCTCCTGCAGCCTGGAAATGAAATCGAACAAACCTTCCAAACTGTCAGCATAGGGAAAACGGTTGGGGCTGATAAGGTCCTGATGGGCAGGCACCCCTCTGTAGTAGGCGATGTCATCACTTACTTTGACAGCTAAAAGCTTACCTCCAGTCTGCTTGGCGCCCTGTGCGAGTTTCACCTCTGTCATACGGCAAAAACACATCACTTTCTGATAACGTACTTCATCAAACCTGCCTTCAGCATCCCGAACGCCGTAAAGCCCGCTTCCCATTTGAAAAGTGATATCGGGTACACCCTCCGGCACCTGCACAGGAAAAGCGTCCAGAGGTTTGGACCAGTCTACACGAAAATAGTGCAGCTTTTCATTGTCAAAAATAAAAGTCCCTCTGTCCTTCTGTCGTACCACCATCCTTCTATAGACACGCTGCGAGACCTCTCTGTTGGTGAGAAATCTTAACAGATGATACACCGTTTTGGCGAACCAGGTGCCTTTTTTGATCTCAAGACAGGTGCTGACACATCCAGAGAGGTTCAGGGGAGCCAGAAAATTGGAAGTGAGTCCTCCTTCTCCGGTATTAATGGGAAAGTTCCCTTTATGGGCTCCTATGGAAAATGCCCGTGTCCCTTCCGGGGAGATCGCTCCGTCACTCATGGCCGAACGCCCGATGATACTTTTGCTTACATAGGGTTCCCTTCTGTTCGGACCGAACGTGACAGAAAATGTTTCATCCACTTCACCCAGTTCTTTAACAAGGTTGGCATGTTTGAAAAGGGTCTTCTGGTTGGTGTAAGGCGTGGTCGGTGAAAAAGAGAGGTAGGGACTTTTGGCCTCCGATACCTTGTTGATCCAGTCCAGTTTTTCAAAAGAGTCGTAAAAGGTCTCATCACCGAAATACTGACGCATGGGATTGCGCAACAGGTAAAAGAAGTATCTCATCCGACCTATCAGCGGATAGTTGATAAGCAGTTGATTTTTCCTCTGTATATACCTGTCATAGATCGCCACAGAGACCATCACGAACAACAGTGCCAACAGCAGAAGTTTTACCAATATACTCCACTCTGATCCAAGCAGAGAAAAAGAGCTGAATATATTTTTATCATTCATCTTTTTTATCCTTGAAGAGTACATTGTCCAGACTGTACTTCCCTGCACCGACACTCATCAGTATCATAAAGAACAGCAGATAGTAAAGAGGAATTTCGATGCCGTTGTTCGCAACGGAGAATCCATTGCCGGCATGGACGAAGAATATGGCACCGATCATCACACATGCAAGCAGTACAGAGATGTAGCGGGTAAATAGACCCAGGACCAGAAGCACTATACCGATGGTCTCAATACCTGAGACCAGATAGGTGGTCAAGGCCGGCAAGGGGATAGAGAGGGTTTCGAACCAGGCGATGGTATCTTTCAGATAATTTATCTTCAGCAGTGCAGGCGTGGCAAAGCCATACGCCAAAAGCAGACGAAGTGCCAAAAGGATCAGATTCGCAGGATACGATAAAAGTACAGCAAGCTCACTGAAAACATTTCGCATACATACTCTCCCTGTCACACTGAATACACGTCATCTTTCAAGTATATCTCTATGGGTGTGTATTCAGTGTGTAAAGGAACCTAAGCTGCCGTGGACCTGAAACGACATTCACCGAGCGTGACGGTCTTGCCTTTTTCTATCTGGGAGAGGATGTACTTCAGCGTGCTTTCTGCATCGGTCTCCGGCATCTCTTCCGCTATGATGCGCAGTGCCTCTTTTTCGCTGGTCTTCTGCCACTTTTTCTCATAGGTGTATTGGGTATATATCTCCGTCAAATCAGATCCATCCCAGCTCTGCGAAGATAGGCTCCATCTCCATCCACCAGTTTTCAAACCGCACCGCGACGTCATTCACCACTTTCTCTTCGTTTTTCCACTCATGAAGCTTTTCCAGGATCAAGGGCTTGTTCTCCACAGCGATCTTATCAGACCCCTCTACCTGTTTGATCACTTCTTCTATTTTCTGTTTCATGATTCCATCCTTTTTGCTTATTTTAGCCAATCTACAGATATTGTCAATATAACGCACCTTTACCCTGAATTAGTAAAAATCAGTAAAAATAAGTTAAAATAGCGCCATCAAAAAAAGGAACGATACATGCCAACACAATTTCTCAAAGAATTTATCCAAAAAGAGTCTTCTTCAGGGATCATACTTATCTTTATTACGATCCTAGCACTGCTGCTGCAGAACAGTTTCATGTCCAGTTTCTACTCAAGTTTCCTGCATACTCCCGTAGAGATACGCTTTGGTGACCTACAGATAGACAAACCGCTTTTTTTATGGGTGAATGACGGACTGATGGCCATTTTCTTCTTTCTTATAGGGCTAGAGGTGAAGCGCGAGGTCAACGAGGGGCACCTTTCATCCCTCTCCCAGGCCTCACTGCCTGTGATCGCTGCCCTGGGTGGTATGCTGGTACCGGCTTTGGTCTTCATCGCTTTTAACAAAGGTGAATCCTTCGCTATGAACGGCTGGGCCATCCCGACAGCGACCGACATCGCTTTTGCTTTGGGTATTCTGTCTTTGCTTGGCAACAGGGTCCCTGTCTCTCTGAAGATCTTTTTGATGGCATTGGCCATTATCGATGACCTCGGTGCCATTGTGATCATTGCACTCTTCTATACTGCCGATCTCTCTTCTGTTTCCATAGCCATAGCGGGGATCTCTCTGATGGTGCTCTTTATCATGAACCGTATGAATGTTGCTATCAAATCCGCCTACATTGTCGTTGGTATCGTATTGTGGGTTTCGGTACTTAAATCAGGGGTGCATGCCACCCTTGCCGGTGTGGCGCTCGCGTTTATGATACCGCTCACTTCCAAGAACAAGCAGGGAGAGAGATTTTCCATGGCAAAAGAGATGGAGCATGACCTGCACTACTGGGTTGCCTTTTTTATCCTCCCTCTTTTTGCGTTTGTGAATGCCGGTGTGGATCTCAAAGATATCTCGATAGAAGAGATGGCCGGTCCTGTGCCTCTTGGGATCATGCTCGGTCTCTTTATCGGTAAGCAGGTAGGTGTATTTGGTTTCTCATGGCTTGCGATAAAAATGAAGATCGCCCCTATGCCTAAGGACAGTGACTGGACCATGCTCTACGGCGTGAGCGTCCTGACAGGTATAGGGTTTACCATGAGTCTTTTTGTCGATGCCCTCGCCTACGACAATGCACTGACCTATAGTTATGCAGACAAACTTGCGATCCTTACGGGATCATTCATGTCCGCTACCGCAGGGTACATCATCTTACGGATCAAAACGAATAAATAAAGGAACGGCCCGGCTTGCTGTTTCATACATTCTAAAGTTCTTTTGTCCTATCATATATAAGGCAGAGACCTAAAATAATGAAAGGATTTGGAATGATCGAGAAAAAGCAAGTTAAAAAATACATCAAGAAACAGATGGACAGTATGCTTAAAAAAGAGTTGAAACAAGAGATCAAAAAGCATATCAAAGATTACAAAAAGAAAGAAAAATCAGAAAAGCAGGCCAAAAAGGCTAAAAAAGAAAAGCAGAAGGCATAACTGCGCTTTTCCTCACCTATCCTTCCGCTAGAACGGATAGCGTGAAGGAAAACCGATCTGATTCATCCAAGGTATATCACTTCTTCGGGCTCCACAATATGGGCTTTTTTCTCCAGGGCATTGTTTATCACACTGCGCAAAATAACCTGTTTATCCTCTTCCCCATGTACCAGATAGACACGATAAAGATCTTCCATCTGCGAGATCCATTTGATGATGCCGTCCTGGTCCGCATGTGCAGAAAAGCCATTGATCGTATAGACACTGGCTTTGATCAGGATATCCTCATGAAAGATCTTGACCCAGCGTGCCCCGTCAACGATATGACGTCCCAGAGTGCCTACCGCCTGGTACCCTACAAAGATGACAGCATTTTTGGGATTCCAGAGACGGTTCTTGAAGTGATGGATGATCCTTCCGCCCGTACACATACCGCTGCCTGCAATGATAATGGCACGGCTGTCCACATCATTGATAGCCCTGGATGCTTTGACGTCAGGCGTATAGATAAGGTTTTCAAAATCGAAGACCGTACCGTCTCTTTTTTTGTAATCCTGGCACTGCTTGCTGAGCAGATGGCTGTAGTTGTTGTAGACTTCGGTCGCCCGTGTGGCCATCGGACTGTCCAAAAAGATCTTGCACTGGGGAAGTTCTTTTCTGTCATGCATCTCTTTTAAAATGCACAGGATCTCCTGTGTACGCTCCACAGCGAAAGAGGGGATCAGTACATTGCCCCAGTCACGCAAGGTATCGATGACCACACGTTTGAACTCTACGATGCTCGCTTCCACATCTTTATGGTTACGGTCCCCGTAGGTGGATTCCACATAGAGATAATTGGCATGCTTGCACTTCTGCAGATTTTGCATTACCATCGTATTGTCATTGCCTATGTCACCGGAAAATACAATGGTCCGCTCTACGCCGTCCTCTTTGTAAGTGATCTCGATAAAGGCTGCTCCCAGTATATGTCCGGCATCACGGAAGGTCACGGTTAGCCCCTCCTGCACTTCAACAGTGCTGTCATATTCGGGATGTTCCCATACCAGATCGAACGTTGCTTCCACATCGTCTTCGTCATAAAGCGGCGCTCTGACCTCGTCTTCATTGCCGCGCCGCTGTGCCTTCCTGAAATTGGTCTCAAAATCCTCTTTCATGATCTTGGCACTGTCTAGCATTATGATCTCTGCAATGTCACGTGTGGCTTCCGTTGCATAGATCACCCCTTTGAACCCCTCTTTGACCAGTTTGGGTATACGCCCCACATGGTCAAGGTGTGCATGGGTGATAAAAAGATAACTGATCTCTGAAGGATCAAAACCGAACCTGCCGTAATTTCGCTCTTCTTCAGGCCCCTGGAACATGCCGCAGTCTACAAGAATACTGGGTCCGTGTTCAATCGCCAGCAAATGACAGGATCCCGTTACTACCTCTGCCGCTCCGTATGAAGTTACTGTTGCCATCATGACTCCTTTAGATTATCTGTTCTATTGTACTTCTTAAATGGTTGTTTTATGCTGAGATTCCAGTCCACTGATATGCTCTATGGTCTGCAGCACCGTGTCGGGATTTAAACTGATGGACTCTATGCCCATCTTTACCAGCGCTTCTGCCATTTCAGGATAATCAGAAGGTCCCTGCCCGCAGATGCCGCTGTGTCTCTGGTTGCGTTTCGCACCCTCTACGGCCATCTCTATCATCTTCATGACACCGGGATCCCGCTCATCGTAGTCAAAGGCAACGATCTCTGAATCACGGTCGACACCCAGTGTCAGCTGCGTCAGGTCATTGGAGCCGATACTGATACCGTCAAAAAGTCCGCAAAATGCATCGATCTGAATGACATTGTTCGGTATCTCACACATGACATAGACCTTCAGCCCGTTCTCACCCCGCTTAAGGCCGTACTTTGCCATCGCTTCCAGTACCCTTTCGCCCTCTTCCACCCTGCGGCAAAAGGGGATCATCAGAATGACATTATCAAAGCCCATCTCTTCCCTGACGCGTTTCATGGCCGCACACTCCAGTGCAAACCCCTCTTCATACGCCGGATGGGTATAGCGTGATGCCCCGCGGAAACCGATCATGGGGTTGGCCTCCTCTGCTTCAAAGTACGCGCCTCCAAGCAGTGTCGCATACTCGTTGGTCTTGAAGTCGCTCATTCTGACGACACAGGGATTCGGATAGACCGAAGAGGCGATGCTTGCCACGCCTTCCGAGAGCGTACTAATAAAAAAGCTTTCGGGTGTTTCATGCCCGGCGGTGAGTTCGAATAGCCGTTTTTTCGTCTCCTGATCCAGTTTTTCAGGATGTATCAGGGCCATGGGGTGGGCTTTGATGAATGTGTTGATGATGAACTCCATTCTCGCCAACCCTATGCCGTCTACAGGAAGAGAAGAGAGTGAAAAGGCCATATCGGGATTGCCGAGGTTCATCATGATCTGCGTGTCCGTTTTAGGCAGGCTGCTGAGATCTGTAGCGGTCACATCGAACGCAAGCACTCCCTCATATACGACCCCTCTCTCTCCTTCGGCACAACTGACGGTGACCTCTTGTCCCTCTTCCAGTATCTCGAGGACATTTTTGGCACCTACTATGGCCGGAATGCCCAATTCTCTGGAAACGATGGCTGCATGACAGGTTCTTCCCCCGCTTTCCGTCACGATAGCGGAGGCTATTTTCATGACAGGTTCCCAGTCCGGACTTGTCGTTTCTGCCACCAGTACATCCCCGGCTTTGAATTCATGCAGTTTTGTCACATCCGTGATCTTGCGTACGATCCCGGAACCGATCTTCATCCCTACGGCCTGGCCTTCGACCAGTACCTTACTGCGATCCTTGAGCCTGTAGACTTCTATCATCGTGCCTGTTTTTCTCGACTCGACCGTTTCCGGACGCGCCTGCACGATGTAAAGTTGCCCGTCAAGACCGTCTTTTGCCCACTCTATATCCATCGGTTTCACGTAGCCTGCCTCTTCACTATAGTGGTCTTCGATCTTCATGGCATATCCTGCCAGGGTCAATACCTCTTCATCGCTGATCGAAAATCTGTTTCTCTCCTCACGGGACGTCTCTATGTTCTTTGTATACTCAGGCGCAATGATCCCTTTGCCTACCGCATCATCAAAGACCATTTTCAGCGTTTTATCGCCCAGCCTCCTCTTCAGTACAGCTCGGTACCCTTTTTTGAAAGTAGGCTTATGGACATAGAAACTGTCCGGTTCGATGGTCCCCTGCACGATATTCTCACCCAGCCCGTAGGCTGCATTGATAAAGACGACATCCTTGAAACCCGTCTCCGAATCGATGGAGAACATCACCCCGCTCTCGCCGAGGTCGCTTCTGACCATTTTCATCACCACCACACTGAGGTAGACCTTCAGATAGTCAAATCCATGGACGAATTTATAGTGTATGGAACGGTCGGTAAAATTGGAAGCCAGGCAGCGTTTGTAGGCATCCAGGAGCGCATCGAATCCGTCTATGTTCAGGTAACTCTCGTTCTGCCCTGCGAACGAGGCTTCCGGAGAGTCTTCTGCGGTCGCAGAGCTTCTGACCGCGAGGGTCACCTCTTCTCCATATTCGGCCTTTAACGCTTCGTAGGCGCTGCGTATCTGTGCTATCAGTTCCTCAGGCAGTTCGCACGCATGGATGATCTCTCTGCAGCGCTTCCCCCTCTTCTGCAGCTGTGTCACATCATCGGGGTCCATCGTATCGAGCTGGGCATGCAGCTTCTTCCATGCATCATTCCTATCGAGTATCATGCGGTATGCATCTGCTGTGATCGCAAAACCGTTGGGGATGCGTATCCCCTCTTTCGTAAGCTTTTGGTACATCTCCCCCAAAGAGGCATTTTTACCGCCAACCAGCTCAACATCCTTGATGCCAAGTTCTTTGAACCATTTGATATACTGTGACATGCATACTCCTTTTGGCTATTGTATTCCAATTAAACCATAAAATCAAACTGTTCGCTTTTCACCCTGTTCCGAATGACGCATTTATTTTAGTATAACTGTCGTATGTGTAATGTTTATGCAGGCTGTGGGAAAAAAAGTCTGACAAACTTAATGAAACTATAAACAAAAGGGAGTAAACTTAAAAAAAAGTCAATGGGATGATCATGAAATATCTGCTTACGCTTATCAAAAAGTTTTTCATTAAAATTTGGGATTTTATTTTCTTTTTTTTCGGTATGCCCTATGAAGAACAGGCCAAAAAATTAAATTGGGATGAGAAGGATGCCGCTTTTAGAGGTCCCGAAAACCCGAAAACCAAAAAAACCTATTACAGGCCAAACAAAGTCAGTAAAAAGTAATGCTTGCAGGCCTGTGACCCAAACTGCGTATTCCTGCTTGGATACCCCGGCTATATTCCTAACATTCGATCCTCTTTCACCTCTTTGTCAAAAAAAAATAGATAAAATCATTATATAGAAGAAGATATTCTCAAACTATCAAAGGGATCGGGATCTAAACATGCTAGAAATCATTGTTGCAGCTATAGGTATCGCGACTTTTTTAAATATTTTTTTAAAAAAACTTCAAATTCCTACGATCATAGGGTTTATCGCTACAGGTACCATTATTTCTTATCTATTCGGGCTGCATGATGCCACAAACTCCCATGACCTCAAACTGATCGGTGAATTCGGTGTCGTTTTTTTAATGTTCACCATCGGTCTGGAGTTTTCCGTCAAACACTTGATGCGGATGAAAAAGGAAGTATTTTTGTATGGCGGACTACAGGTCATACTCACGGCCACACTGATCACGATGATCGCCATGTATGCTTTTGGCCTGGACAGCAATGCTGCCGTGATCGTTGGCGCCGCCCTTGCACTCTCTTCTACTGCGATCGTGCTGAAACTGCTCAATGAGAGCGGTGACATCAATCAGGAGTACGGACAGAGATCACTTGGGATCCTGCTCTTCCAGGATGTGGCGGTTATTCCGATCCTTCTTATGATCACGATCTTCTCGGTAAAAGATATTCCCGTACATTCGATCTTGCTTCAGACCCTGGTCGCTGCGATCGGTCTGTTCATACTGCTCTGGCTGACAGGGAAATACCTGCTTGAGCCGTTTTTGTTTGAGGTCACGAAGATCAGTTCGCATGAGATCTTCATAGGTTCCATTCTCTTTCTGGTTCTGGCTGCATCAAGCATCGCGCATTTGATCGGTTTTTCCTATTCACTGGGCGCATTTCTGGCAGGAATGCTTATCGCGGAAACCCGCTACAAACATCAGATCGAAGCGGACCTGATCCCCTTTAGAGATCTGCTTCTGGGGGTCTTCTTCGTGACGGTAGGGATGCAGATCCAATTTGCCGTTATCGCTGATTATGTGCTGCTGATCACCCTGCTTTTGACAGGTCTGATCGTACTGAAGGTCAGTATGATATTTTTACTTTTGCAGTTTGAGACATCAAAAAGAGTGGCCCTTAAAAGTGCCCTCTCTCTTTTTCAGCTCGGAGAGTTCGGTTTGGTGGTCTTCGAATTGGCTAGTGCGAAAAAACTGGTCGATCCAACTACCTCTCAGGTACTGATCGTGGTCATTATCCTGTCGATGATACTCACGCCGTTCTTGCTCAGGCATATTTCAGCCATTACGGACTATTTGATGCCCGCCAAAAACGGGGAAGCGGTCGATATGGCGCGTCTTTCCAAACATTACTCGGACCATGTGATCATCATCGGGTACGGAAGACTCGGAAGGCATATCGCCAAATTGCTCGAACGCAACGGACTTAAATATCTTGTCGTGGAACAGAATATCAAGACCGTCGAAGATGCACAGAAACAGGGAAAACCTATCGTGTTCGGAAATGCGGCCCAAAAACATATTCTCGAAGCCCTGAATATCTACGAAGCCTCCTCTGTGGTCATAGCCCTGGGCAACAGCGAAAAATTGTATCTGGTATGTGAGACGATAAGAGAACTATCGCAGGATGTCAAGACCGTGGTGAAGGTCAACAGCTATCAGGAAAAAGAGATGCTCATGGAGCTCGGTCTGACCCACATCCTTGTTGAAACGGAACAGACGGCACAGAGTATGTACAAAGAAGCCCTGAAAGTGGATATTCCAGGTATGCATTAAAGTTAAAAGAGAGTTTTTGGTCTATAATATCATCAGTAACACTATCAAGGAACCAAACAATGGGGATCATAAAAGCATACAAACTGACTGACGGTTTTGATTTTGACAAGATCAAAAAAGAGGCTGTGGAGCGATTTCGGGCCAAAGTTTTAAAAGAGGTGGTTATCTTTGAAAAGAACGGAAATCACTGCTTTTTATTCAAATACGGTGTTGCCATATTCTGGGACTTTGAAGAGGTGGATTATTTCCTGAAACAGATCCATCCTTCTCTGACCGGGATCAAGACCTCTGAAGACTACAACTACATGATCTCCCAATCCCTGCCTGTCAAGATCGAATTCGATACGATCTACATGGATTCCGACGATGAGCTTAGAAAACTCTCCATATCCTATGCGATCGAACAGTCGATCAAACTCGAAGAGTTCGAAACCTCCATCAAAAGGACCCTCGAGGAAACAGAGCATATTCCTTTGGACCTGGCAGAGAACGGCAGGGTCAAGATGAGCCGTAAGGAACTGGCAAAAAAAAGAGGCCGTCTTTTTATCACGAAATCGGACATCTATTTACATTTTGAACTTTTGGATACACCGGAGTTTTTCTGGGAATATCCCGAACTGGATATCTACTATCAAAGTATGCGCAAATACCTCGAGCTTCAGCCCCGTATCGAGATCCTTAACAGAAAAATGGGTGTCATACAGGAGATATTGAACATTCTGGCCGATGAACAGAACCACAAGCACAGCAGCACGCTGGAATGGATCATTATCATTCTCATTGCGATCGAGATCGTACTGTTCATCGGATATGACCTATAAGTTAGGTATCCTCAGCAAGGTCCTATGCCCTAGCGCTTATAGGTATGGACTCTCTTGAGCGTACCGTCCCTTCCCAAACGGTAAACGTCCAGATCATTTGCGATGAAGAGCCTGCCAGTGTAGAGAGACCGTATCTCATCATGGATCAACTCTACACCTGTGTCACTCTTTGTGTTGTATCTGGGGTTGATGTGGGTGGCGATCAGGTTCTTGACATGGTATCTCTCAACGGTCTCCCCAAGCACTTTAGCCGTGGTATGCATCACTTTCACGGCAAGATGATCGTAGGCCTCCTGCGTGTAGGTGGCCTCATGCACCAGCAGGTCAAGCCCCTCAAGAGAGGCACCCAGCACATCCGGCCTGCTGTTGTCTCCGGCTATGATCACCGACCTTCCCGGTATGGGTTCAAGCATATACTCCCTGGGTTCAAGCAACTTTCCCTGAAAAGTGACACTATGTCCTTTCTGTAATTCTCCGTAAAGCCGTGAAGGCTCCAGTCCTATCTCCCTCAGTTTTTTTTCATTGATCTTGTTGGTGATCGCATCTTCTTTGATAGAGAAGGCGAAACTCTCAACAGAGTGTTCCAGTGCCAGGACCTTCAGATCGAACCTGTCAAACCGGTACGTCTCATCGGCTTCAAATTCGATGATCGTCAATACATACCCCAGATTCTCCAATGAGTGGTCCAACGTACAGTCGAGGAATTTTTTGATACCTTTGGGTCCATAGATCCTCAGGGGTCTGAACGCGGTGTCTAGTTTTTTGGAACTCAACAATCCCGGCAGTCCATAATAGTGGTCCCCATGCATATGGGTGATAAAGATCGTGTCAAGTCTGCCAAGGGAGAGCCTGCTGCGCAAGATCTGATGCTGTGTCGCTTCACCGCAGTCAAAGAGGTACCATTTGTTGTCCTGCTCAAACTGCAGTGCCATGGCAGATACATTTCTCTCTTTGGTAGGTTTACCTGCACTCGTACCCAAAAATGTCAGCTCCAAACTATTCTCCTTTGTCAGATGCAGTTCAATTGCTCTCTTTTCAAGTATCTTAACGTAAATATAATTTCAATAGGGGGTAGATAAATGATTGTAGTATATCTTTAATGCGTAATGTGACCGTCATTTCCGGGTCAAGGGATAAAGAGGTCTTTTTTCTCTTTATCCTTTTTAGCCCGATATTCTATTTGATCTTGATATTCTATTTTATCTTGATCTTTTTGGTCTCTTTTTTGCTTCTTTCCATTTTCGGTATGACCACTTCGAGTACACCGTCTTTTGAATTTGCTTCTATGTTTTCCGTGTCTACGTTGTCCGGCAGCGTAAAACTTCTTTGGAACTTTCCATAAGAACTCTCCATCTTGTAATAGTCTTTCTCTTTGACCTCTTTTTTCGTTTTTCGCTGGCCTGAGATCGTCAGGACATCATCTTTGATATCTACATCGATGTCATCTTTTTTAACACCGGGAAGGTCCACCTCGATATGATAGGCATACTCGCCCTCTCTAGTATTTACAGAGGGTTTGAAGCTTGCGAACTCGCTGCTGGTGTCTGGCAGGTTCAATGCACTCGACAATCTCTCTTCGAGATCTCTAAACTCTCTCATAGGGTCAAATTTGGTCAATAACATGTGTGCTCCTTTTTATTTTGTTTATAATATTACTATATAACTATAGTCTATAAATGTCAAGTAGTTTCACAAAATTTGCAACGCATAATATGTTATACTTTAGCACGATCGATTACCAAACTTTACAAGGAGAAGATCATGAAAGCTTTGATCATCACTGCAGACCTTTTTGAAGATTCCGAATTAGAGATCCCCTATGAAACGCTTGAAAGATCAGGCACTACGGTGGATATAGCTTCTATAAAAAAAGGCAAGGTCACCGGAAAACATGGCTACAGTATAGATGCCGCTATGGCACTGGATGAAGTAGATCCTGATATCTATGATCTGCTGGTCCTTCCCGGCGGCAAGGCACCTTCCGCACTCCGCAAAGAGGCAAAGGCACTGGAAATTGCCCAGCATTTTTTTGACCAGCACAAACTGGTTGCCGCCATATGCCACGGACCGCAGATACTGATCTCTGCCGGTTTAATGGAAGGAAGGGTGGCCACAGGGTACAAAAGTATCGCTGATGAGCTAAAAGAAGCCGGTGCGATATATAAGGACCAAAGCGTGGTCATAGATAAAAACCTCATTACGTCCAGGCAGCCTTCGGACCTCACTGCTTTTATGGAAGCCATTCAAGACCATTTGGATGCTGCAGCCTCTAAAAGATAATGGAACAGCCGCATAGATGGGTACGGGAACGGTTCGCGCTCGAAGAAGGATTTTGCAGTAAACTATTTGATAAAAAAGCAAAGTTCGGTTTTCAGGGATTCGGTGAAGCGGTCTATTACCGTACCTACAGCCGGATCAAACCTGACGGTACACAGGAGCACTGGGCAGATACGGTCATACGGGTGATCAACGGGGTGATGTCGATAAGAAAAGATCACTACCTGCAGCACGCCCTGGAGTGGGATGAGACAAAATGGCAGCGCTATGCCCAAAAGCTCGCGACAACAATGTTCGAGATGAAATGGCTGCCTCCCGGGCGCGGATTGTGGATCATGGGTACGGAGTACATCTATGAACGTGGCAGTGCCGCACTGAACAACTGCGGCGCGGTGGACAC
>NZ_DATCSP010000036.1:0-18081 GCF_036568385.1 Sulfurovum sp.
AGAGTATGAGGATCGATTTTTTCATCTACTTCACCTTGATCAAAATTTTTAGATATATACGCTTTCATATCTTGAAAAAGCGGGGCGATGAATTCCATTCTTTCACCGCTTACAGGGTGTACCAGATAGAGTAAATATGCATGTAGATTCACTCTCGAGATTTTATCTCTTTTGCTCTTAAACCCGTATAAATCATCCCCCAGAATATGCCGTCCCAGGGTATTCAAATGTACCCGTATCTGATGGGTTCTGCCTGTAAACAGTTTCGCTGCTATGAGTTCCACATTGTTTTTTCCCGTAAGCAGTTTTACAAAAGCCGTTTTGGCCGTTCTTCCCTCCGGAACCACAGCCATTTTGAGCCTGTTTTTAGGATTTCGGCCTATGGGTTGATCGACTACGGTATTCTCTTTGAGAGGATGATCGATCAGTGCCAGATAGTAGCGGCCCATACTCTTGTCCTGCAGCTGCGAACTCAAGGCTTCATGGACCTTGTTGTCTTTGGCCACGACCAGCGCACCCGTGGTCTCTTTGTCTATACGGTGCACGATACCGTAACGCTCTTCTCCGCTGATCGTTGAAAGGGAGATACCTTTATGGACCAGCCAATCTACCAGTGTAGGCTCTTTGACAGAGGGAGCAGGATGTACAACCAGTCCGGCAGGTTTGTTGACCACCAAAAGATATGCATCCTCATAGAGTATCTCTACATCGAAATCAATAGGAACTGCTTCCCGTTTTTCAGCCTCTTTGAACCTGTAGGAGACCTCATCTCCCACCACCAGCTTTCTGCTGGTCCTGGTAATGCACTCTCCATTCACTTCCACCAGGCCGTCACGTATCAGTTTCTCAACCTGGTTCCGGCTGACTTCAAGCTTGGAGGCAAGGACCTTATCCACCCTGCCTGCTTCGCTCACCACAAAATACTCTTTTTGGCTCATCCTTCTTTACATGCCTCTCATCACATGTCGTCTATATCATCTCTGTTCCAGCGCTTAGGATCAAGAAATGTATCATCATGGATGTGTTTGAAAGAGGCTTTGAGCATCTTAAAGATATCCTTATTCTCTTTTTCGAGTTCGCCCAGCCACGCTTTGGTCGAAGCTCTGGCATACGGCATCTTCACATCTTTCAACATTGCAGGACAGGCTTCATCTCCTATCACTTGCAGGTTGTTGTCCTCGGCAAAGGCACGCAGTTGTGTCTCTCTGACCTGTATCAGCGGACGTATCAGATGAAATCCCCTGCTCGTCTTGTAGATCGGTGCCAATGCTCTCATCGTCCCGTTGTAGAACATATTCATAAAGAAGCTTTCCACAGTATCATCAAAATGATGTCCCAGTGCTACTTTTGTGAAACCGCCCTCCTCGGCAAAACTGTACAGTGCCCCTCTTCTCATACGCGAAAAGTACGAACAGAACGAAGAGTTTTCCCGTATCGTATCATGCGAGACCTCAAAGATATTGGTGTCGAACACCGTATGTTTGATATCATACTCTTTGCAGTGGGCTTCCAAAAAAGCATACTGTTCATCAGGCATACCGTACTTCACCGTGCACGCCTCAAATTCAAACTGAAAAGGTGCATGCCGCTGTATGTGTTTCATCAGGTGCACAAGCGCCAGCGAGTCTTTCCCGCCGCTCAGACCGACCAGTACCTTGTCGCCCTCGCCTATAAGCTTGAACTCTGCATTGGTCTTTCCCACCAGCTTCAGCAGTTTTTTGCTGATAGGGATGCTTTTGGAAGCCGTACGTCTTTGATTATCGTTCAATGGCGTCCACCATGCTCAAGATGAAATCTGCAGAGATCTTTGCAGAACTTTCCAGAAACTCATCGAAATTAAAACTTGCATCCATATCTGCACTGTCAGAGATGGCGCGCAAGACGAAAAAAGGTACATTCAACGCATTACAGACCACGGCGACACTTGCACCTTCCATCTCCAGTGCATCTGCATTGAAGGTAGCAGCGATCCACTCTTTACGTTCCGGATCCGCTACAAATTGATCTCCCGTTGCGATGAGGCCTTCCTGGAGCGCCAGCCCTTTTTTCTGCGCTATCTCTTTGGCAATGTGCCGTAATCCTTCATCCGTAGGAATACATACATTCCCTTCAGGCACATATCCGAAAGGATGGCCGAAAGCGGTAATGTCCAGATCATGCTGGCAGAGTCCGTTTGCAACAATGAGGTCACCGATCTTGAGCTTGCTGTTGATAGCCCCTGCCACACCTGAAAAAAGAAGCAGGTCACACCCGAACTTTTCTATCAGTGTCGTAGCGGTCAAGGTAGCGAAGACTTTTCCGATCTTCGAATAGGCCACTACCACCTCTTTGCCGTGATACGTACCTTCATAGTATTTATTGTCTCCATAGACAATGGTATGTACATTATCAAGTGCATTGATAACGGGTTCTATCTCTTCGGGCATTGCACCCATGATCGCTATTCTGCCATTCGCCATTGATACCTCCTTTTGTAGGTTCATGCCTGTTCGTCATGCATTTAATTTAGCAATTTCCGTCAATGCTGTTTCAAGTGATGCCATATCGGAGACCACAAAGTGAGGCTTGGTCGTTGCCTTACGGTTCAGCCCTTTCAGTACCCCGCCATGCCCGAACTCTACATAACAGTCTACAGAATCATCGAAATCTGCTATGGACTGCTTGTAGAGTACAGGGGAGACCAGTTGTTTAGGCAGGAGGTCCAGGGCTTCCGCTTTGGTGCTATATGGCTTTGCCGTTACATTGGATATCACCGGTGCAATGAACTCATCTTTCAACATTTCACGAAGTTTTTCAGAAAGCGGACCTGTCGCTGATTCAAGCAGCGGACAGTGACTTGCCACGGACATGTTCAGAAGCATCGCTCTTTTTGCCTTGGCCTCTTTCAATAGGGGTGCCAACACTTCAAGGTCTGATTTGACTCCGGCGATCACGATCTGTCCTTCGGCATTATAGTTCACAGGCCATACTTTCATTCCCGCTTCTCTTTGTGCAGCACAGATCTCTTCCACTACGTCATCTGCAAGCCCCAGAGATACCATCATACCGACATCCTGCCCTGCACAGGCTTCAGCCATCAGTTTACCGCGAAGATTTACCAGTTCCACCGCATCGATCGCATCGAGCGCACCTACGGAAACCAATGCGGAAAACTCGCCCAAAGAATGTCCCAGTGCGAACACCGGCTTGATAGGCATTTCATTTTCAAACAGTTTATGTGCGATCGCAGACACCAGTAAAATAGCGGGTTGCGTAAACTCTGTTTTCTCCAGATCGTCATTCTCTTCAAAAAGAAGCTTTTCAAAATCGATACCTGTTCTCGCGCTGGCATCGGCCACCATCTGTTTTGCGATATCAGCATTGTTGAAAAAGTCTTGACCCATTCCGACAGCCTGGGAACCCTGCCCCGGAAATAAAAATGCACATTTGATTGACATACGTGTCCTTTGAAAGTATTAAAATAGTGTAGGTATTTTACCATCTTTAAATTATGATATGATAGTGATCATGAACACAAAGGAGATTATCATGGCTAAAAAGTATATTTGTTCCGTTTGCAAATACATCTATGACCCTGCATTAGGGGACCCTGATTCAGGTATCGAACCAGGCACTGCCTTTGAAGATATCCCTGAGGACTGGGTCTGTCCTGTCTGCGGCGCAAGCAAAAGTGATTTTGAGGAACTTAAAGAGGTATAGTCTCTTCAGGTCCCTACTTGAGATGCAGTTCCTTCTTGATCTCTTCTATGAGATTTTGTAGTTCTATATGGTATTTTCCCGGATAAATAGGGAGTATATCCAGTTTATTATAGACGAAGATCAGACTGACGATCTCGGCAAATTTCAACATACTTTGTGCACCGATCAGCTTTGACTGCTTTTCCAGGTCGATACAGAAGGCTTTGATCTTGTTCATCGCTTTTTCATTCACTATTTCCCTGAAATAGAGGTCTGAACGGTCAAAAGTATCTAAGAACTTCCTCAATTCATCAGGGTATTTCAAGCCCATGTTTTTGGCGTTTTCTTCTCCTATCTCCCTGTCCAGGACAGGTAGTTTGACAACCCTGTGCCTTTCAATGATCGTATGCAGGTCGCCTTCGCTTTCGCTCTTTTCATCCGTTTGCTTGTCATTTCTCTCTTCAAGCGCTTTTTCGAGATCCACAATGTTCTTTTCATCAGAAGATCCTGCCTTGCGTTGAGCGCCTCTATGCTTGAAAAGCGACAGGATCAGTTCATAGATACTCTCTTCTGTCACAGGTTTGATCAAATGTGTAGAAACACAGTGTATATGTGTGTCGTTCACATCAGCATGTGACTCCTGAAGTAAAACATACTTCAAAGGTATGTTTTGCTGTACCTTGGCAATGCTGTGTTCAAGTTTCTCCGTGTTAAGACTGTCTTCTACGATCAGGATATCGTACGGAGTCAGATCATTGCCGCCTTTTTTAAATGCTTCCAGTCCCACGTCCACATGATAAAGAAAATATTCGAACATATGCTTGATGCTACGGGCTACCTCTTCGCTCTCACAGATCAGTAAGACCTTTTTTCCTACCATGTCATTATCAGGCAATCTGTAATGACGTCTGAAGCCCAGTTCATTGACCATCAAAGGTATATCCAGATGCATATCCCATTCACTGCCATGCACGACCTTTCCGTCAAGTATTTCAAGGTCTTGTTTTACATGGGTTTCCAAAAACTCAAGGATCTTGTCTTTTGCGATATCTGTCTCTCTGATCCTGAAAGAGACGGGCTCTTCATACAAAAAATCTTCAGGTGCGCTCAGAGAGAGTACGATCTCTTTTTTCTCCGTATGTTCAAACACAAACGTCAATATTGTTTTCAGTAGTCGAAGCAGCACATCGGGATTGCCCCTTAGCTCTTTGGGTATCGTCAGACCCATATCATATATCAGTTCGATATTTTTTTCATCTTTTATTGATTCCAAGGATGAAAACAAGCTCATCAACAGTATATTGATATCAAAGAGTTTTTCTATCTTATTCATTCCATCCCTTCATTGAGTCCTAAAGGTGTATCATAGCAAAATATCATACAAAGTATCCCTTGGTTGAGGATTCATGCTCTTTTAATGCGTATGTAATAGATGTAAATGTGAAAAAATGTGTGGATGTGTATACCTGTCAGGTACCTATGTAAAGTGTGAGGCTATTAACCATCGATCTGCTATGTACGTGGAGTCATTGGGGAGATCCCTGCTGACTCCTGTGGGATCTTAGTGGCAACCACATCCTGTACCACAGCTTCCTTCTTTTGCAGGTCCGCCTACTTGGCCAGATGCGATTTCATCTGCAGTCGCTTCTCTGGCACTTACTACGGTCACAGAGAACATCAGGTCTTTACCTGCCATTGGGTGATTGAAGTCTACTTGGACCTCTTTGTCATCAAATGATTTTACAACCACCTGTACTTGCTGACCATTTTCACCCTGACCATAGAGTGTCATACCTTCTACAAGGTCTACACCCGCAAACTGCTCGATCGGAAGTGTCTGTACCGCTTCCGGGTTTACCTCACCATAGGCATCTGCTGCAGACACCATAATGTCTCCGCTCTCACCTTGGGACATACCAACCAGTGCATTTTCAAGACCTGGGATGATCTGACCTTTTCCGATGATGAATTCAAGTGGCGCGGCACCTTTATTGCTGTCTACAACTTGTGTTGTACCAGCTTCTTTTACTTCGTATTCTATGCCGACCACACAATTTTCATTTGTAACTGTCATAATATTTCCTAGTGTTAAATTTGTGTTATTCTAGCTAATCAAACTTTACTGAGCCTTATATAAGAGATAACTTTTATCTTATTTGTCCTGAGCCATAAATTTTGAACTTATAGGTTGTCAACCCTTCTATACCCATAGGCCCGCGTGCATGAAGTTTATTGGTACTGATACCTACTTCCGCACCAAATCCAAATGCCCCTCCGTCCGTAAAACGCGTAGAAGCGTTCACATAGACTGCCGCTGCATCTACCCCGTTCAGAAAGGTTTCGGCCGTAGTGATGTTTTCCGTAATGATCGCTTCTGAGTGCCCTGAACCAAAGCGAACGATATGGTCGATCGCACCGTTCACACCCTCTACGACTTTGATGTTCAGGATATTGGCCAGATACTCTGTATCATAGTCTTCATCTGTTGCAGGCGCCACATCAATGGTCTTTTGTGTCAAGGCACACCCTTTGAGCTCTGTGTGTGCATCGTCGAAGGCTGCTTTGAGCTGGGGAAGTACCTCTTCTGCAATGGCGGCATCCACAAGCAGGGTCTCCATCGCATTACATACCCCCGGTCTTTGTACTTTTGCATTGACAGCGATCGCTATGGCATTAGGTATATTCGCATCTTTGTCTATATAGGTATGGCACTGGCCTTTGTCATGTTTGACCACAGGTACCGAAGCATTTTCACTCACATAACGGATCAGCCCCTCTCCGCCGCGTGGAACGATCAGGTCCACATATTTGTCCATCTTGATAAGCTTCGCTACACCCTCGCGTGAAGCATCAGGGATGAGAGAGATCAGCGCCTCCGGAAGGTCATTGGCTTTCAGTACCCCCTGTAAGACTTTCGCGATCGCTTCATTAGAATGCTGCGCTTCCTTACCGCCTTTGAGCACACATACGTTGGAAGATTTGAAACTCAGTGCTGCGGTATCTGATGTGACATTCGGACGAGACTCATAGATGATCCCTATCACACCTATAGGCACAGTGACCTTCTCTATTTTCAGTCCCTCTTCGGTGATCCAGCCGTCCAGCACACGCCCAACAGGTTCTTTAAGCGCGGCTATCTCTTCGATCGCAACGGCCATCGCATCCACACGGTCCGCATCCAGAAAAAGTCTGTCTTTGAGTGACGCTGCAAGGTTATTGGTTTCAGCATCCGCCATGTCCAAGGCATTGGCCTTGAGTATTTCCTCCGTATTGGCACGCAAGGCGGCTGCCATCTCTCTTAATATCCTGTTCTTGTCTGCTCCGCTCACCGTAGACAAAATTCTACTGGATGCTTTCGCTTCTTTTAAAAATGCTTCCATAATAATTCCTATTTGTGTAATTGTGACTATTGTAACAAATAAATACTAATAATGTTATAATCCTCCCCATCAGTGAAAAGATCCTTCTATGCTATTAGCGTTTGTGCTTTCTTCATAGTATACGAAACGAGATCAATAAAGGGGTAAACATGAAAACAATTACATTTGTAGGTAACGGCAATATGGGACTGAGCATTGCGAAAGGGCTCAAGGGAAAATACAATATTGAAGTGGTCGGAAGAAATATGAGCAAACTCGAAGCATTTGAAAAAGCACTTGGACTCAACATAGACAAATACCTGCTTGAGGATTTTGACATCACAGACAAGACCATACTCCTCTGTGTGAAGCCTGCCAATGTGGAAGAGGTAGGTGCCAAACTGAAAGGAGAGGCAAAAGTGCTCTACTCTGTGCTTGCCGGTACTTCGCTGGAAAAACTCAAACAGAACTTCAATACCCAGGCCGTCGTAAGGACCATGCCGAACCTTGCCGCAAGCGTTGGGAGGTCCTTGACCTCTCTGACAGGTGAAGTGACCTATAAAGAAGAAGCACAGACTCTCCTGGGCGCTATAGGCGATACACTTTGGCTTGACAGCGAAAAAGAGATAGACATCGCCACCGCCTTGGCCGGTTCGGGTCCTGCGTACCTGGCACTGGCTGCGGAAGCACTGGCAGATGGTGCCGTGAAACAAGGCCTGAAAAGAGAACATGCCATGGCTGCCATGAGAGGATTGTTCGGCGGTTTTGGGGAATTGATCCAAGAGATACATCCGGCCCTGCTTAAAGACGGGGTCATGAGCCCGGGCGGAACCACCGCTGCCGGATACGGTGCATTGGAAGACGGAAACGTCAGAGCTGCATTTATAGATGCGATAGAAAAAGCGTATACAAGAGCAAAAGAGCTATAGCAGCGCTGCCGGCTCTTTACTGTTTACCATAGATCCTGGCCAGGTCCTCTCGCGCAAAAGGCATATAGGAGTGTCTCGTAACGACCACTTTTGTCCGATAGTCCGACCAATGATAGATGACCGGGACATCTTTGGGATCGATATGTATACACCCGTGAGACATCCAGTCCACACTTCCTTTATGTAAAGCATGACCGGCCTTGGTGAACATCATCATATAATCCATATTATTGACTCCGCTCTCATCAGGATACGCCCTCGACATATGATAACGCTTTTTGAGGAAGATCGTAAAAATACCGGACGGACTTCTATACTCCGGAGCCCCGGAGGTCACTGGACCGCTCCACCATACAGTACCGTCACGGTCCACCGCATAAAAACGTCCATCACTTCCGGGTTCGCGTACAGAGACCACGATAAAGTTCTGTCCGCTGAGATCGACGATCTCTTCTTTATCCTTCTTGAACAATGTAAAGACCGTTTTGGATAGAGGCATCGTCTCTGTACCTTTAGGTGCCAAGGGCCCGGTATTCTCCTCTGCCTCTGCCGTGTAAAAAAGCGATGCGACTATCAAAAGTGTTCTGAACATGTATAGTGTTACCCTAAAGTTTTTTCAACCTATCCTGAGCGATCTTCGCCGTTTTTTTGCCTGCATAGTTCTCTATGATATTCTCATAGAATATTCTTGCCTGGCCTTTGTCTCCGGTGTTTTCCAGTGATATCGCTGTGTGAAGCAGCAGTGTATCTATATAGGAAGCCTTGTCATAAAGTCCGGCACTCTTCTTGAAATAGAAGATCGCATCTTCATACTTTTTTGTATAATAGGCGATCTCACCCAAATAATAGTTTGAAGCCGCAGGTTTGTAGCCTTTTCTGTCTGTGATCGTAAATCTTTTTTCCGCTTCATCATAACGCTGCTTTACAAAGAATCTCACACCTTCGCTATAGAGCGTATCATTGCTTTTACCCTCAACGCTGCTTTGGTCTTCAGCCACTTTTGTGACGGGGGTCGTTTCTGGTTTTTTCCCTGTACTCTTTTGCCCCAATGCCTCTTGCAGTTCTGCTTTGCTTACATAGTTGGCATTGATCTCATCTATCATCGCCGCCAACTTCTTCAGCAGGTCACTCTCAGGAACCTCTGCATCACCAAAAGATGCAGGTTGGGCTGCTCTGGATTGCTGCAGTTCATGGATCGATGCACTCAAGCCTTCTATCACCGTCGTCAATCCATCGATCCGCTCTGCTTGCTGTACTATCTGCTGCTGCAAGGAAGCGGTCGTTCTGTTACTGCTCATGGGCATTTGTGGGGTGTCGGTACTCTCATCACTTCCAAACCCATATACGGAAGGTTCGGCGTGCAGCTGGATGGTACCAACGAGCAGTATCCATATTCCCTGTCTGCCTACCTTACTCACTATATTTTTCATCTCTACCCTACTTGACTAAACGGATGTCAACTCTTCTGTTTCTTTGATAACAATCTTCAGATGCTTCGGTACATACTGCATTACTCTCACCAAAACTTACCAACATCGTTTTATCTGGATCTATACCTTGTGCAGAAAGACTATCTTGTACCGCTTTGGCACGTTTCAGTCCTAAAGCATAATTATATTCATCCGTACCGAACTCGTCACAGTTCCCTTCTATTTTTATTTTTGAAGAGGCTGACATGGCCACGCCTGTATTGTGATTCATGTTCTCTTGCATATTTGATGCGATCCCGTAATCTGCAAAAGCAAAATAAATACTTTTAAATCCGTCGCTGCTGCTATTGTAAGCTCCAGTACCATCTCCAAAACCGTTCTCATCGATACTGACCGTATCACCTTCGATATGGTTTGCATCCGAAACATTGTGTTTTCCGATCGAATCCGGTGCAGGCTGTGCACAGCCGCTCAAAAACAGTGAAAGTGCTGCTGTTGCGATAAGTAGTGTATGTGTCATTTTATATCCTTTTTTTTTAATTCAAATGTGATCCGGGTCGTCATGGAATGATCTCCCGGGAAAAACCTGTTACCAGTCAATGGATTGTACTTTTCTGTCGTTGAACGGGAAAAGTAGACTTTGATAACTCGTAAGGTTGGTATATCCTATAGAGGAACGGTGACCGCTCTGTTTTAAAAAGAGTATCACTGATCCATCTGAGGAAAAGCGTGGGAATTGGTTGGTACCCGTTGTTGTGATCGGTCTCGTATCTGAACTTCCGGAAGAGGTCAGATAAAGATTAAAGGTATTATCTCCAAATGCTTTGTTGCTCTCTCTGCTGGTATAGACTATTTTATCGCCATGGGCATCACAGGCATTGTTATTACGCCCGTGATATACCACCTGAGAAGTTGCTGCACTGTTGATAGACTTTTTAAATACATTGGCATACCCTAACCTGTTAGAGACAAAAATGATACGACTCTCATCATCTACATATCTGCCGTTCACATCTATCCCTTTGAACCTGGTCACTCTTTTTTTCGTTTGTGATGCCAGGTCAAGTTCATAGATATCTGCATGACCTTCAGGGGCCATGGTAAGTAAAAGTTTTGAACCGTCCTTGCTGACATCTGAACATACCATCATTCCTTCAGAACTGGCTATCTTTGTTTTGCTTCCGTTATAGATGTTAAGCTTGTAAAGCGTCGGAAGTGTATCTTTATAGGAAGTATAATAGAGACTTCTCTGTGCCGGGTCTGCCCATTTTGGGAAAAGGTTCAAACCTCCACGGATGATCGTTTTTTTATAGGTGAAGGTATAGTCAGCCAAACGTATCTCACTGCGTCCTGGCTCTGTATACACCGCATAGGCGACATACCTGTTGATCCAGGAGATACTTGGGTATTTTAAGACATCGTTTATGTCGCTGACCGCCTTATGTATCAAAAATGGCATCTTGTCTTTTTTGGGTATGGCATAACTTTTTTTAAATATCTGTGCACCGTCAGAAGCCTTTAATAGACGTACTAAAAGTTTGCTACCGACCCCTTGGTTCATGGTATATTTCAGCACATACTCCTGGCTTTTAAGTGCCGGCACTATATAGTTGGAAGAGAGATCCCCCTGATGGTGTGTGCTGTCCGGTAAAAAGTGGCCTGAGATCTTAAGGTCCGAAAGGAAAATGTCAAATACTTTACCGTTCTGTTCCGATGAGCCATCCACCATGGCTATGCGCGTACGCTGTTCCACATCTTTTTCTATCTTCAGTGTGGCATCTACACCAAAAAGATTTAATGCAAACAAGGTCATTGATACTACTGCTAATATTAATCGTCTCAAAAGTCTACCTCGCTTTTTTTGTTGGTTAAGTATGTATTGTATCAAGGTATTCATTAATAAATATTAAAATTCAAAAGGCTTTTGTGATGATTCAATTTATGCTAAAATGAAACAAAGGAGTCTACAATGAATGATATCGTTACAGCGTTGGCCAGAGCGGCTATTTTGGCTGCGTTGGATCAACCTGAGGATTTTGATCTGGAACATGCTTTGCAAACCTATCCTGCGCTCAAAGAAAATGGTGCTGCCTTTGTCACCATTAACAAAAAACCGGGTGAACAGCTACGGGGATGCATAGGTTCACTGCATGCCACACGCCCGCTCTATCAGGACATTATCTCCAATGCACAGGCAGCAGCCTTGCATGATCCGAGATTTCGACCGCTCGCATTGGAAGAACTTTCGCAGATCACGCTGGAAGTCTCTATCCTCTCTGAGCCTGAACCGGTAGCGTATGATGATGTGGAAGACCTTAAACGTAAAATTGTCCCTTTTCAGGACGGGATTGTGCTGAAGCATCACGGCAGACAGGCTACCTACCTGCCCCAGGTCTGGGAGCAGCTGCCTCATTTTGATGATTTTTTCTCCAGCCTCTGCCTAAAAGCCGATCTAGACAGAGCGTGTCTTTCAGAGCATCCGGAGATCTCGAGGTATACCGTAAAGAAATATAAAGAAAACGGCTGAGACCATCCGTATAGATTTGAATGTTTGACACCTTGAATGGGGCAGAGCTTTGAGGGGCTCTGCTTTGGTCCATAGAGTATGTCTACTCTTTCGCGACAAACTCTACATTCAGCTGATAAGCCCTGTTCGCTTTATGCGGACCAAAACCTATTTTTTGCAGCTGCGTCAGATAGGCCTCCAAATCTTCGTTGAATGCTTCGTTCCCTGATGCAGTGATCACTCTAAATTCAAAAGATCCGCTAGGTTCTACCTTGATCCAGACTTTTGCCTTCTCTCCCGCATAATCGCTCTGTGCCGGCCAGCCTCTGAGCTTCTCTTCTATCAAAGCAAGATAGGCGTTCTCGATGCCTTGATCGCTGCTTTTTTGTTGTTTCAACGAATCAAAGAGCAATGCCGTTGCACTTGCTTTCTCCTGGACCGTTTTTTGAGGCTCCGTCGCTGGTTTGGTTGGCTTAGGCGTCTCTTTAGGTTTTTCTACCTTCTTTGAAGAGACATTGGCAAAAAGATCCTTTGGTTTGTTGACTATTTTGGGTTTTGTTCTGTTCACATCTTCTGTTTTTTTAGGCGGTGTGACTTTTTTGACCACTTTTTCTTTAATGACCTTTTTCTCAACCGGTTTTTTCTCAACCACTTTCTCTTTGACAACTTTTTTCGGCTTTGGTTCAGGCTTTGGTTTGACAACTTTTTTCGGTTCAGGTTTTGGTTTTGGTTTTGGTGCAGGCTTGGGCTTTTCAGCCTTTTTTACCTCTTTTTTAGGCTCTTTCTTTTGTGTGGGTGCGCTCATGGTAACGCGTATACGTTCTTCATTCTTTTTGACATAATGCACAGCTTTCTTCTCGTCACGGAAATTAAAATAAAAAAGCAGTAGCGTGATGACAGCAAGGTAGACACCAAAAGCCAGTACTCCTGAAATAACTGTAGATGGCTTCTTAATCATAATGTTATGAGTGAGACCTTCTCAAAACCTGCTGCTTTGACACTTTTAAGCAGATACATCACGTTTTTATAGGTCAGGGTCTCATCTGCACGTATGTAGACTTCCGTATTCTTATCAAACTTTACCGATCGGTTGACAAAGTCGTCTGCGAAGGTATCTAAGGCATAGGTGTCTTTACCCAGATAGATCTTTTGATCTTTATCCATACGTATCGTGAGCGTTTTTGGCTTTTCGACCTTGACTGTTTTAGAGCCCTGAGGCAGTGTGATCTGCTCTTGAAACGTGATCGTAGGCGCAGTCACCATAAGAATGGCCATCAACACCAGCATCACATCCACCAAAGGTGTAATGTTCAAGTCTGGACTGTCATCCCAACCAAACATGATCAGTCCTCACTGACCTGAGACAGGATCACTTCTGACTGAGAAGAGAGCAGCGAACTGAGTTCGTACGCCTTACGCTTTAATATCAGGTGAAAGGTATAGGCGAATATTGCGACACAGATACCTGCTGCTGTAGCGACAAGCGCTTCGGAAATGGCCGGTGCGACCACTGACAGGGAGGCACTGGACTGTGATCCCAGCTGCGTAAAGGTTTCAAGTATCCCTACCACCGTACCGAAAAGTCCGATAAAGGGGGAAGTAGATGCGATGATAGAGAGCCAGGTAAGCCCCTTGGTAGATGCACGGATCGCATCAGAGGATGCTGCTTCAAGTATCGCTTTGTTCGGTCTGTTCACACGAGAGAGATAAGTAAAAATGAGTGAATTGCTCGCCACTGATTTTGACTGACCTGTGTAGAGTGCTTTAAGTGATTTCATTTCCGAGGCGATACGTGCGTTCAAGACGTAAAATCTATCGAAGAATACCCAGAATGTAGCGATGAAATAGGCTGAAAGCAGCAGCAGTACAAAAATGGTAATTGCACTGCTTTCAAAGAAATAAGTAGTAAGAGAGCCCACGTTAGAAAGACTTTCCGATTTGTTCTATTTTGCTTACAGCAGAAGCAATAGCCGTGTTAGAGGCTTCTGCACTCTTCAGTAACTCTTTTGCTGCTTCCAATGCTTTTGCAAGATCACTGTCCGCGCCTGAAAGTGCTACTGCACCATCTACGATACAGGTGGTTTTTTCTTCATCGACCTTCACATAGCCGGAGTTGATCGCTACGGCCACTTCACTTCCATCAGCTTTATCGATCACAATAACACCCGTATCAAGTAGTGATACCAGAGTAGCATGTTTAGCTAGAACACCAAATTCACCCTCTGCTCCCGGTAATGTTACTTGTTTCACTTCAGCGTCAAATATCACACCGTTCGGTGTGATGATCTCTAGCTTCATAAGTTCCATAATTATCCTTTATAAGACAAGAACTAAGATTACTTAGCGTTAATCTTATCGTTTTTAGCAATAGCTTCAGCCATGTTACCTACCATGTAGAACGCAGCTTCATTCATATGGTCATATTTACCTTCGATAAGACCTTTGAATCCTTCCAGTGTATCTTCAAGTGTAACATATACACCTGGAGAACCTGTAAATACTTCAGCAACGTGGAACGGCTGAGAAAGATATTTTTCAATTTTTCTAGCTCTTTCAACCACAAGTTTGTCATCTTCAGAAAGCTCATCCATACCAAGGATCGCAATGATATCTTGAAGATCTTTATATTTTTGAAGAATCTGCTGAACACCTCTAGCGATGTTGTAGTGATCTTCACCAACGATCTGCGGATCAAGCATTCTTGAAGTTGAATCCAATGGGTCAACCGCAGGATAGATACCTTTTTCAGCAATAGATCTGTTAAGTACTGTTGTTGCATCCAAGTGAGCAAATACAGATGCCGGAGCCGGGTCAGTCAAGTCATCCGCAGGTACGTATACTGCCTGAACAGAAGTAATAGAACCTTTAGTTGTTGATGTAATTCTCTCTTGAAGTGCACCCATCTCTCTGCTAAGTGTCGGCTGATAACCAACCGCTGAAGGGATACGACCAAGAAGTGCAGACATCTCTGAACCTGATTGAGCAAATCTAAAGATGTTATCGATGAACATCAATACATCAAGACCCATCTCATCTCTAAAGTACTCAGCCATAGTAAGACCAGTAAGAGCGATACGGTTACGTGCTCCAGGAGGCTCACTCATTTGACCGTAGCACAGTGCAACTTTGTCAAGTACGTTTGACTCTTTCATTTCGAAGTAAAGGTCGTTACCTTCACGTGTTCTTTCACCAACACCTGCAAATACAGAGTAACCGCTGTGCTTCATTGCAACGTTGTTGATAAGTTCCATAATAATAACGGTTTTACCAACACCAGCACCACCGAATAGTCCAACTTTACCACCTTTGTTATACGGAGCAAGAAGGTCAACAACTTTGATACCTGTTTCAAATACTTCTGTTTTTGTACTTTGGTCTTCGAATGCCGGTGGAGCTCTGTGGATCGACCAGTATTGTTTTGCATTTACTTCACCTGCATCATCGATAGGATCACCGATAACGTTGAAGATACGTCCAAGAACTTCTTCACCAACAGGTACTTTGATAGAGTCACCAGTTGCTCTAACTTCTTGACCTCTAACACAACCTTCACTCATATCCATAGCAATTGTTCTAACTCTGTTATCACCTAGTTGTGCTGCTACTTCTAAAACCAATTTCTGCTCTTTACCATCGATCATGAACGTTGTTTCTAATGCTTCATTGATCTCCGGTAGATAGTCTGTAAAATCCACATCGATTACTGGACCTAAGACTTGTACTATTTTACCTGTCATTACTTCTCCTCTATTTATTTCATTGATTCCATACCACTGATGATCTCGATAAGTTCAGTAGTAATTGCTTCTTGTCTTGCTTTGTTATACTTCACAGTAAGGTTCTTTACCATCTGCTTTGCATTGCTTGTCGCTGCATCCATTGCCTGCATACGCGCTGAGTGTTCAGCTGCCAATGAATCAATAAGCGAATAATACATTGTATACTCAATGTAACGCTTCACCAATGCATTAAGCAGTGTATCATCCTCATCAGGTTCTACTTCAAGTTCTGAAGTAGAAACAGTGTTGAGTTCAAGTTTTGATGGATCTACCGGTAGAACCTGATCCACTTTCATTTCCTGAGTGATCATATTCACATATCCGTTATGAACCAGGATGATCTTATCTGTTTCACCATTCACATATGATTCAGCCACTTCAGAGATAAAATCTGCAGCTGTCTTAAAGTCAGGTGCAGAAGAGAGTCCGATTATCTCATCATTCAAATCAACATTGTTGAATTTAAAATAATCAATACCTTTTCTACCTACCGCTCTTAGACGTACCTTCACATTCTGTGCCTGGTACCCTGCGATCAATTTATTTACTCTTTTAATCGTTTGTGAGTTAAAACCACCACAAAGACCTTTATCTGCAGTAATAAATACAATATCTACTTTTTCAGGATTTTCACCAGCATGAAAATAGATATTATCTATACCGTTTGCATTGGTATTCTGCATCTTTTGAGCGATCTCGTTTAAAAGCTCGGTCAATTTAGCTGCATATACCTTAGATCTTTTAGCAAGTTCTTCCGTTCTTTTTAATTTAGCAGAAGAAACAAGCTTCATAGCGTTAGTGGTCTTTTGTGTGTTTTTAACACTCCCTATCTTACGCTTAATCTCTTTTAAATTAGCCATTTTAAGCCTTTCTTATCCAGCAAAAGAAGCTTTGAAATCTTCGATAGCTTTACGTAGTTCTCCATCCGTATCGTCAGAGATCTTCTTCTCATTTCTGATCGCATCTAAAATATTTGCATATTTTGCTTCCATGAACGGCATAAGGTCTGCTTCAAACTTCGTTACTGAAGATGCAGCAATATCATCAAGGTATCCATTTGCTCCAGCGAAGATAATTACAACCTGCTTCTCAATTGGAACCGGCTGATAAGGCCCTTGCTTAAGAACTTCAACCATTCTTTGTCCACGCTCAAGTAGACCTCTTGTATGGTCATCAAGATCAGATGCAAATTGTGCGAACGCTTTAAGTTCTCTAAATGAAGCAAGGTCAAGTCTCAATGTACCAGAAACCTGCTTTGTTGCTTTGATCTGTGCAGCACCACCAACTCTAGATACAGAAAGACCTACGTTGATCGCCGGTCTGATACCTGAGTTGAATAAGTCAGTTTCTAGGAAGATCTGACCATCAGTAATAGAAATAACGTTTGTCGGGATATATGCCGCAACGTCACCTGCTTGTGTTTCAATCACTGGGAATGCAGTAATTGAACCTGCACCATTCTCATCAGAAAGCTTAGCCGCTCTCTCAAGAAGTCTTGAGTGTAGGTAGAAAACATCTCCCGGATATGCTTCACGACCTGGAGGTCTTCTAAGGATCAATGACATCTCTCTATATGCAACTGCATGCTTAGAAAGGTCATCATAGAAGATAACCGCATGTCTACCGTTATCTCTGAAGTATTCAGCCATTGTAACACCTGCATATGGAGCAAGGAATTGAAGCGCTGAAGATTCAGCTGCACTTGCAGAAACAATGATAGTGTAATCCATAGCACCATGCTCTTCAAGTTTTTTCACTGTTGCAGCAACTGTAGATTGTTTCTGACCGATCGCTACATAGATACATACAACATCTTGACCTTTTTGGTTGATGATCGTATCGATCGCCAATGTTGTTTTACCTGTTTGTCTATCACCAATGATAAGCTCTCTTTGTCCTCTACCAACCGGTACAAGTGCATCGATTGCTTTAATACCTGTTTGAAGTGGCTCATGAACAGATTTTCTTGCCATGATCCCTGGAGCTTTCTCTTCGATAAATCTGTGCTCAGCTGCTTCAATTCCACCTTTACCGTCGATCGGCTCACCAAGTGGGTTAACTACTCTACCCATCAAACCGTCACCAACTGGTGTTTTAAGAAGTTCTCCAGCTCTTTTTACGCTCATACCTTCTTTGATACCTGCACTTGAACCAAGAACAACAACACCAACGTTAGCCTCTTCAAGGTTCAATACCAATCCTCTAGCACCATTATCAAACTCTACAACTTCACCAGCCATAACATTGTTAAGACCATATACTGTTGAAATACCGTCTGCGATACCTACTACTTTTCCTATTTCATTGATGTCAACATCAATTTCAAAATTCTCAATTCTTTCTTTGATGATCGAACTTATCTCATCTGCTTGCAATTTAACTGCCACTGATACTCCTTTC
>NZ_DATCSP010000037.1:0-5493 GCF_036568385.1 Sulfurovum sp.
CTGTTGATCAGTACATTGGCCAGGAAACCGAAGGCTTCTTCCCATGCTGCCATGACTTCGTCTGTCGCTGCATCGCCAAGTACATTCTTGATCGCTTGTAAAAGTGCGTCTCCTACCATAGGGTAGTGTTCAGGCAGGACATTGGTGTTTACATGCACCGTAGCCATCTGCTCTATCCCTTTGCCAAGGTTTTCCAGCTGGTCGATGTTCGCAGCATAGGCATAGACCGCGCTGGCCAATTTTTTATACTGGTCCGGTGCGGCATCTTTAAACAGCTCTTTGGTCTGCGGGTATTTTTCAAATAATACCTTATACATTTCCGTGGTGATGGCCTCACCGTGTTCTTTCAGTACCGGCGCCGTTGATTTAATGATCGCTTTTGTTTCGTTGTTCATTCAATATCCTTCATAAGTGTTTAGATAGTGCACTATAGCGAAGAAACAACGGAATGAAATTGACATTTGTCAAGAATAAGACACCATGGATCTTATTTGTTTTTTTGTAAAAGTGATGTCAATTCTCTGTAAGCATCTATTGTCTTTCAGGTTTTAGAGGCCCAAAACTGGGGAAACTTTAAAACAACTAGGGTATAAATATATATACAACTTATCAGCACTGGTAACTAAAAAAGAGAGTAAATATAGATCATGGCAGAAAATAAACAGATCATTGAACTGTACACAGAACTGGCACTGAATCCTGACAAAGATTTTGGCTGGGACAAGGGATTAAACAATGCGCAGGCACACGGATACAGACAGGAATGGATAGAGGCCATTCCCTCACCCGTATGGCAATACTGTGCAGCTGTGGGAAATCCTTTTACCCAAGCTGATATAAAAAAAGGGGATACTGTGATAGATCTTGGCTGTGGTGCAGGCGTTGACCTTCTGGTCTCTGCACTGTTGGTTGGAGATCAGGGTAACGTGATCGGTGTCGATATCACACCGGAGATGGTTAAAAAAGCCACCTATCATGCGAATCTATCAGGATTTTCTAATGTCAAGGTACTGGAGAGCAGTTTTGAACATATCGCTGTGGAAGATGAATCGGTGGATGTTGTGATCTCTAACGGTGCGATCAATCTTACCTCGTGCAAAGAGAGTGTATTTGCCGAGATATATCGAATTTTAAAACCTCATGGCAAACTCTTTTTTGCAGATATGATCGATACATCCGATGAAAAAGAGAGCTGCTGTTCCATCGAAAAAAGTGCATCTTGTGGTACTGGCGATGGAGAAGACTGGGCCAACTGTGTTGCCGGTACTTTACGACAGGATGCACTGATCAGCATCATGGAAAACGCTGGATTTAAAGATATCGAGTGTACAGGGCATACCCACTATACTACTTCAGAGACAACCCAGGGGGCAACCTTCAAAGCTACTAAAATTCCTTCAGATGTATTGAGAAAACAGCATTGGGATACGCTCTTTAGAACAAAAGACCATACACAAGTGTTATGGCATCAGGAAACCCCAAAAACCTCATTCATGCAGATAGAACACTATGCAAATAAAGATGATTGTATCATCGATGTTGGATGCGGTGCCTCACTTCTTGTAGATATGTTGATCGATGATGGATATAAGAACATTACACTGCTGGACACATCCGGAACCTGCCTTGATATTGTAAAAAAGAGGCTCTGCGACAAATCCGATATTCCAAACTATATATGTTCAGACATCATGCACTTTACAGCACCCAAAAAGTTCGATCTGTGGCATGATAGAGCCGTTTTCCATTTTTTACTTTTAGAGAAAGAGAAAAAGAGATATTTTGAAGTATTGCAAGAGAGTTTGATACCAGGTGGCATAGCGATCATCCATACCTTTTCTGTAGATGGAGAAAAACAATGTGCTGGACTTGATATCGTCCCATACAACGATACAAGAATGCTTCAAGCCTTGCCATCTGGATTGTCTTTAATAGCCTATGATGAGTTCATACATGTCACCCCAAAAAAGAGTGAGCAAAAATACAGTTCTTTTGTGATAAAAAAGATCTAGGAGAGGTATATCCTGCTGCGTTTTCTGCTTCCACCAACGGCAGAGCAGTACCAGAAGTCCTGTACGCTACAGTCCATCGGGTCGTCTATCGCTTCCTGCTTTGATCCCTGACTCCAGCGCCAGCAATATCCTCTTGGCCTCCAGTCCGCCCGCATATCCCTTCAATGCACCATCCGCCCCGATGATCCGATGACAGGGGATGAAGAGTGAAAGTGCATTGGCGCCCACGGCAGAAGCCACAGCTCTTACGCCCTTTTCATGACCGATACGTTTTGAAAGTTCCAGATAGGATAGTGTCGTTCCGAAAGGTATATCCGTAAGGGCTTTCCATACACACTTTTGAAACGCCGTACCGACCATCAGCAGAGGCAGATCGAATGTGTGACGAAGCCCTTGAAAGTATTCATCCAACTGCTTGCCTGCCAGCGTTAAAACCTCGCTCTCCGATTCTGTGTAGTCGGCCTTAAGCCCTTGCTGCACTCTCTTGTCTATGGCGCTTCGGTCTTTTCTGTCTCTCCAGTCCGCCAGACAGAGCGCATCGCCATAAGAACCCAGGATGAGCTCTCCCGCCGGACTTTTATACGTTTGTATGGCTATTCTTCCCATCGTCTACCCCAGCAGCTCTTTCTGCCTCTTTGTCAGTTTCTGATACACGAGGTCATAAGAGTGGTCGATCAACTCTCTGACCGTCTCCTCATCCACATCAGAACCCTCGACCGTTACCGTGTTCCAGTGCTTTTTATTCATGTGATACCCGGCAGTGATCCCTTCATAGAGAGAACGCAGCTCGAGTGCATAGAGAGGATCACATTTAAGATTCACCCGAAGAGGTTCTTCTTCCCAGGTTAAAGCAATCATCTTGTCACCAATACGGTAGACACGCACCTTTTCATCAAAAGGGTAATCAAATGTCACCCCCTGCTTCGATCGCAGATAGGTATCTAACTCTTCAAAATCCATCGTCTTTTCTCTCATATCAGTGAACTGCTTATATAGTGTACCATTTATTCATCTCGTTCCACCTCCGGAGAGGTGGAACGAGTTAATTATTAAATTGCTTAAATATTTTATCTCATAAGTATTTGAGTACACTTGACATATTTGTATCCATTTGGATACAATTGCATTATGTATGAAGTGAAAATGACAAATACCTTTTCAAAATGGTTGAGTAAACTCAAAGATATGAAAGGTCGTATCGCGGTAGCCCGTCGTATTGAGAGGATGGGTCATGGAAACTTTGGTGACGTAAAAGTCCGTTGGCACATCTATCTCTGAACTAAGGATCACGACAGGTCCAGGATACAGAGTCTATTTTACGCAGAAAGATGAACGGATTATAATTTTGTTGATAGGTGGAGACAAGTCCACCCAATCAAAAGATATAGAAAAAGCAGAAACACTGCTAAAGGAGTACAACGATGAATAAAGAATTAGTTACTTTTGATATTGTCGAGTATTTAGATAGCGAAGAGGCAATAGCTGAATATCTTACACAAGTACTTGAAGATGGAGACAATGAAGAGTTTATAAGAGCCATAGGTCACATTGCCAAAGCAAAAGGTATGGCGCAGATAGCTGAAGAAACAGGTATGGGAAGAGAAAGTCTGTACAAAGCGTTTCGCCCGAACGCGAAACCACGTTTTGACACAGTCATGAAAGTGCTTCATGCACTGAAAATTCAGATTAATGCTTCGCCACAAGTATAACCATAAAGGTTGTTTGCTGCATCTTAGTCTTTCGGCATATTTATTCTGATTCACCTTATCTTAGTATGCGTTCCACCTCTCCTGAGGTGGAACGAGGGAGCTTCGGTATAGTGATCTTACTGTTTGGAAGAAAGTCCCTGATAGAGTCCTGAACCTATCACCTTATAGAGGATCGGCTTCTCAAAACTGTCATCCAGACGTACACCGCCTATGATACCTACCGGATGTTTTGAGTGTTTGGCCGCCTCTAGCAGGGCCTGCCCTCCTACGTTGGCCTCGCTTTTAGTATCCGTTGCCCTATAGGCGCCCAGACCGATATAGTCCAGCTCCAGGCTGTTCGCTTCGAGTATCTCTGCTTTGTTGTGTGTGGAAAGCCCAAGCAGTTTCGTGCCGATCTTTTTTCGTACCAGCGCTACCGCTTCATGGAGATCAGCGCTGTATTTGCGTAGGTCCTCTTGCCCCAGGTGCAACCCGTCCGCATACGCTATAAGCTCTACCGTGTCATTGACAATAAGGGTACCGCCATACATGCTTCGTATCATCTCCAGGTCCGCTCTTTTTTCTTCCAGGGAGCCTGATTTGTTGCGGTACTGGAGTATAGGTATGTTGGGAAATGTCTTGATGTGTTGGAGAATTTCAGATAAAGAGACCTCTTTGCTCAGAAGTGTCTCTTTGTCTATCAGTGCATATATCAAAGGGTTACAGTTCCGTTTCTTCTTCGGCTGCATCTTCTTTGATGACACGTTGTGCATCTTTTTTGAAAAGTTTAAACAGGTCGGCCAGTGTCTGATGCATCGATTCACGGTCAACGATCATGTCTATCAGCCCGTGCTCAAGCAGGAACTCCGAACGCTGGAAACCTTCCGGAAGATCCACACCGACGGTCTGCTTGATCACCCTCTGGCCTGCAAATCCGATCAGCGCACCCGGTTCGGCCATGATGATGTCACCCAGCATTGCGAAGGAGGCAGAAACACCTCCCATCGTCGGGTCCGTCAGGACGGAAATATAGGGCAGCCCTTTCTGGTGCAGTCTATTGAGTGCCGCGGAGGTCTTGCTCATTTGAAGCAAAGAGTAGGTACTCTCCTGCATACGTGCACCACCGGAAGCAGAAACGATGACGAAGCCGCACTCCTTCTCTATCGCCCTGTTGATCCCGCGGACGATCTTCTCGCCTTCCACGGACCCTAAACTGCCGCCCATAAAGGAGAAGTCAAATACAGCGATCTCCGCAGGCAGACCGCCTATCGTACAGGAACCGCTCATCACCGAAGAGGTTTTGCCCGTTTCCGCTTTTGCTTCTTCCAAACGCTTTTTATAGGACTTTTTATCTGAAAATTTCAAAGGGTCTATCGGGGCAAGGCTCTTGTCATGTTCCACAAAGGATCCAGGGTCTACAATGGACTCGATACGTTTTTCAGCAGAAATACGAAAATGATGATTACACTTGGGACAAACGTTCAGTTTCGCTTCTACTTCTTTGTAATACATCAATGAAGTACATTTAGGACATTTGATCCACTGGTTAGGTATTTCCTGACTTGTGTGGGCATCCTTCTTCATACTTCCGAAAATTTTTCCAAACATCGCTATTCCTTATGCACCATTCCGTTCTTTATCAGTGCTTCGATCTTATCTGCTACAGATTTTTCTTTTGATACTATAACATAATCCGCCTCAACAATCACTTCAAGTCCCTCACAAAGTGCCAAACCTGCAGCAAAGTCGTAGATACGAAACTCTCCCGCAAAGAGTACGAATTTGACACTGTG
>NZ_DATCSP010000038.1:0-28413 GCF_036568385.1 Sulfurovum sp.
AGGTAGGCACAGTCATAGTCCAGCATAGAAAAATCTGTTGATGGCGGGTTCAGTAAATCCAGTTCTTCGTTCATAATCGCGATTATACTGAAATTATTGTAAAATTCATAAAAAATAAAGGTGAGTATGTTTCTTTATCAACCGACATCAGGGTACTGCTACAACAGTGACTCTATTTTTTTATATGATTTTATCACCAGGTTCAAACCCAAAGGTTCTCTGCTCGATGTCGGGTGCGGGGTAGGCATTATTTCGCTGCTGTTAAGCCGTGATTTTAATATCGAGACAAGCATTGTTGACAAACAGGAAAAGATGCTGAAGTATGCGGAACACAATTTTGCGCTCAATAAGCTGGAAGCAAAAAGTTACCTCGGGGACTTTGCACAACTTCCGATCGATGAGAAATTCGACTATATCATCTCCAACCCGCCCTTTTACGATCCGCGTGTCCAGCAGAGTGACGATACGCATCTCAACATTGCGAGGTATGCACACCATTTGCCCATAGAAGCATTTATCGCGAAGGTTAAAAAACTGTTGAAACCCAGAGGATACTTTATCTTCTGCTATGATGCGAAGCAGGTGGACCTGTTATTACATCATTTAACTTTATATGGTATAAATCCGGAAACCATACAGTTTGTGCATTCCAAAATAGACAGAGAGTCAAAACTTGTGATGATCGCTGCACGTATGGGATCAAAGTCCATGACGCAGATACTGCCTCCGTTCGTGGTGTTTGATGAGAACAGTGTCTACAGGGAAAAAGCAATGGAAGCATTTAAAAAAGCCAATACACATAGCATAAAAGGTGATCTATGATCATGGAATTGATGGAACAAGAGGGGTACAACTACAAGTTCGACCCCTCTGCATGCGAAGCCTGCGGCGGACACTGCTGTACCGGAGAGAGCGGCTATATCTGGGCAAAATACGATGAGATAGAAAAAATGGCAACGTTCGTTAACCTTAGTGTCGAAGATTTTGCTACAATGTATTTAAGAAAGGTAAAACACCGCTATTCTCTGATAGAAAAACAGCTTGCACCGGATAACTTTGCGTGTATATTTTTCGATGAATCCAAGAAGCGTTGTGCTATTTACCCGGTACGGCCGTCACAGTGCCGTACCTTCCCTTTTTGGGAACAGTTCAAAAATGATGAAGATGAGGTACGGAAAGAATGTCCTGGAATCGTATAGCTTTCACTCTATTGCTGGCATTTGGTTTAAGTACAGCAGCTGGTCATGCCAAAGAACTGATGAAGATCAGTGAAGACGAACTGATCGTCAGTGCACTGTTGTATGACGAATACGGGGCCTATGAAAGCAGCTATCAGATCTATAAAAGACTGTATGACGATACGGGTGCAGAGATCTACCTTTTCAAGGAAGCGACTTCTGCTTTGATGGCCAGAAACCATATAGCAGAGAGTATTAAACGGTTAAAAATATGGGATAAGAAACATCCGAACAGGATCGAGGTCAGAAGACTGCTTATTCCTCTTTATCTCACCATACGGCAGGTAAAGAATGCGACGAATGAAGCAGAATATCTACTGGAGCAGTCAACAGACCCTGTGGACCTGGACCTGGCATCCAACTCTTTCCTTTATGCAGGGAACTTTAAAAGAGCCTTGAAACTTTTAGCCAAGGTCTATGAAAAGGCGCCCAGGGAAGAAGTATTGCTCAGAATGGTTGAGATCATGGACCAGTTTACGGATGAGCGTCAAAAAGCGATACAGTTACTGGAGACACATCGCCGTATGAACATTGTAAGCAATGATGTATATATCAAACTGCTTACACTCTACCAAAAAGAAAAAGATGCGGATGGAATACTGGAAACCTACAAAGCTATGTACAGGCAAGACAACGATCAGCAGTTCCTTACCAGGATCATTGATGTCTACATGTACAAAAGAGATGTCGACGGTGCCATCGCGTTTCTGGAAGCAGATAAAAGCAGGGAGGATATACTGTACGAGCTCTATAAGGCAAAAGGAGATTTTTCCAAGGCCTTGAACCTCGCAGACAAGTTCTACAAAGCAGACAAAGATTCAAGATGGATCGCAGAGAAGGGTGTCCTGCTTTTTGAAAACGCAGAAGATAAAAATGACAAAAAGATGATAGCAGAGGTTGTTGCCTATCTTGAACAGGCGATCGATCAAGGAGTGGATGACAGTATCTATCTGAACTATTATGGCTACACACTGATCGATAAAGAAGTGGATGTCCAAAAAGGCATAAAGATCATAGAAGAAGCACTGCTTCAGCAGCCTGAAAACACCTACTACCTGGACTCCTTGGCATGGGGGTACTATAAAGTACGCGAGTGCAGCAAGGCGTACAGACTGATGAAACGCGTGGTGGAAGAAGAGGGGCTTCAGGAAGAGGAGATCATCAAACACTGGAATGCGATCAGAGAGTGTAAATGATTTCGAACTTCTTTTGGATATAATACGCGAAACTTAGTAGAAATGTGGAAAATCGTATATGGCTCAAATATTAGATGAAATTATCAAAAAAACAAGATCAGATCTGGAAAAAAGAAAAATAGAGTATCCGGAGGAGTGGCTGGGACGGTCACTCTCTTTTAATCCGTTTGTCCCTAAAGATGTACAGCGTGCATTGCGCGCTACAGAAGAGAACCCTTACCGTATCATTGCAGAGGTGAAGAAAGCAAGCCCGAGTAAAGGGGTGATACGTGAAGATTTTGACCCGGTTGCGATAGCACAGGCCTATGAGAAAGGCGGAGCGGACTCTCTCTCTATATTGACGGAACCGCACTTCTTTCAGGGAGATAAAGAGTACCTTGGCATGGTACGGCGTTATGTCAATCTGCCCCTGCTCCGAAAAGATTTCATCGTGGATAAATACCAGGTACTCGAAGCACTCGCGTTTGGTGCAGACTACATCCTGCTTATCGCCATGGCACTGAGCCGCAAAGAGTTGAAAGAGCTGCATGACTATGCACGGCATTTAGGGTTGGATGTGCTGGTAGAGGTCCACAACAAGACCGATCTGGTCAAAGCGATCTTTGCCGGTGCGGATATCATCGGGATCAACCACCGCAACCTTGAAACCTTTGAGATGGATATGACCCTCAGTGAAAAACTGATACCGCTGATCCCCAACGGCAAGATCATTGTGGCGGAATCAGGTATCAATGACCATGAGACCGTAGTGGAACTCTCCAAGATAGGTGCCGATGCCTTTCTGGTTGGGGAGCATTTTATGAGACAGGATGATATCACCGCGGCTATCAAAAAACTCAAATATGGCAATGAATCCTGATCTTCATGACTGCAGACGGGAAGTGCGATAGATACGCCTTCGTCTGCGATCAACCCTGCTATATAAACTCCCCTTTTACGGAGGTCAACCCTTTTTGGATCAGCCTTGCCATAAAGGAACTGATACTTTTATCTTCCGAAGGTGAAATGGTATGCAGCAAGGCAAACTGTTCAACCCTATGATCCAGGAACGAAGTATCGAACTCTCCTCTTTTAAAAGCTTCATCTCTGACAATTTCCTTATGCAGGTCGATATTGGTCGTGATCCCGCCGATATAATATTCATCTAAAGCTCTTTTCGCTTTTCTGACCACACCCTCCCAGTCCAATGCCGAGACGATCAGTTTTCCTATCATGGAATCATAGTTGGGAGGGATCTTATAGCCGCTGTACATCGCTGTGTCCAAACGTACTCCGGGACCGCCCGGGGTCAAATATTCATCGATCGTACCGAATGAAGGCATAAAATTGTTCCTGGGATCTTCTGCATTGATACGAAACTCGATCGCATACCCGTTAAAAGAGATCTCCTCCTGCAGGAAGTGCAGCCTGTCTCCCTCGGCCAGCTGGATCATTCTCTGAATGATATCGACGCCGGAAATGACCTCTGTCACAGGATGCTCCACTTGGACGCGGGTATTCATCTCGATAAAATAGATACGGTCCGCTTCATCCACCAGGAACTCTACGGTTCCTACGCTCTCATATCCTAACCTGTACACCGCTTTTTGAGCGATACGATAGATCTCTTTTCGAACTTGCGGGGAGAGTCTCGGGGAAGGAGAGATCTCTATGACTTTCTGGTGGCGTCTCTGAATGGAACAGTCACGTTCACCAAGATGCACGGCATTCCCGTATTTGTCTGCAATGATCTGTACTTCTATATGACGGGGGTTTTTGACATACTTTTCAATAAACATATCACCGTTGCCAAAGAATTTTTTTGCTTCCTGCGTGGCTGCTTCAAAAAGTTTCTCAAAATCCTTTTCATCATTGACGATACGCATTCCGCGTCCCCCACCTCCGAATGCCGCCTTGATTATGACCGGAAATCCGATCTCCTTTGCGACCTTTTTTGCTTCGTCAAGATCATAGATAGGGTCCTCGGTACCCTCGATAACGGGCACGCCTATCTCTTTCATGGCACGTTTAGAGGCTATTTTGTCGCCAAAGAGTTCTATATGCTCTGCTTTCGGTCCGATGAAGATGACCCCTTCTTCGTCACATGCCCTGGCAAAATCGGCATTTTCAGACAAGAATCCATACCCCGGATGGATCGCATCACATTTGAGCTCTTTGGCGATCTTGATGATGTTTTTATAGTCAAGATAGACCTCGACAGGATGCCCTTCCAGTTCAACGGCATGATCTGCTTTTTTAACCCAGACCCCCTCTTTATCTACTTCCGAGTGCACGACCACACTGTATATATCCAGTTCTTTGCATGCGCGTATGATACGCAAGGCTATTTCACCGCGATTTGCGATCAATATTTTGCTGATCTTTCTCTGCATTTGATACTCCTGTTTGAGTTTTTCGCTATTATAGAGCATCACTCTAGAAAAGACTACATAATTATTGTGTATATAGTTATCAATTTTTGTCATTTTTATATGCTCTTTTTGCTATAATTGTAGAATGAAACGGAAAACATACCTCAAAAAGATCCGCCTTGCCAATGATCTGATGTTCTACATCTATACCCATATAGAGTCTGATATCAATTTAGACGAACTGGCTGCATCCATGGAGATAGACAAGTTCTATCTGCATAAGATATTCAAAGAAGTGTTCGGGCGCAATATCTATGAGAGCATCAAGTCTATCCGTCTGCAAAAAGCATCCAACCTTCTCCTGACAAACCGTTATTCTACGATCTCACAGGTAGCAAATGAATGCGGATACAGCTCACAGACTTCCTTCATCCGGGCTTTCAAAGAACGCTTTGGCATGACACCCAAAGCATGGAGAAAAGGGGGATATGTAGCGTATTCCAACAGGCTGATAGAGAACCAAACGATCATCCAGGCGTCAACGGGTCTGTTCGAGGCCATGGAGCCAACGATCGTCAAGCAGCCTCCGCTGTATGCCTACTATATACGGGACAGAGGATATGATGAAGGGATCAAACGTTCTTGGCAGAAAATACAAACCCTGATCTATGCCCATGACCTTGCCGACTATCAACTGATCTCTCTTTTTCATGATAACCCTGCCATCACATCACTCTCCGAGTGTCACCATGTTGCAGCCATTGCGACCGCTAAAGAGAGCGAAGAGATCAATCTGCCCAAATTTAAAATCGCGGGAGGGGTCTATGCGATCTTCAAGATCACAGGGAAGAAGCCGGACCTTTTAAAGTTCATTCAATGGGTCTATCATGCGTGGCTTCCCAAGAGCGGATACGAAACCACGACCAAACCGCCCTATGCCATCTATCATAAGAACCATCATCTGAGCGACGATGGCGTTTTTGAGATGGATTTTTACCTTTCCATCACGCTTTGACACACTTTGATGATCAGGAGAGCAGTTTTTTGACTGCCTGGTTGATACGTCCGCCGTCTGCACGGCTTCCTATGGCAGATTTGGCAGCACCCATCACTTTTCCCATGTCTTTCATACTTTCAGCCCCGACGGAAGCGATGAGCCCTTTGAGAACAGACTCTAGCTCGGCATCATCCATCGGCTCGGGTAGATAGGACTTGATGATGGCGATCTCCGCCTCTTCTTTTTCTACAAGATCGGTACGTCCGGCATCCATGAACTGTGCCTTCGCATCTTCTCTTTGTTTCATATATTTCATCAAGATGGCTTCAACATCCGCATCTGACACCTCTCTACGCTCATCCACTTCTATCTGTTTGATGGATGCCTGGATGTTTCGCAGTGTGTCCCTTTTCACTATCTCTTTCGCCCGCATAGCATCTTTGATATCGCTTTTGATCTGTTCTTTCAAGCTCATTGAAGTTCTCCTGCATATTTTAAAGGATTATACAGTAATCGACTGATTTTACGATGATGCACTGGCATAAACCGCTCACGTACGGGGATTTTATGAAGAAGGCACGTTATGTACGCTATTTTGCTTCTTGAAAATAGACTTTTTTCCTACACCTGCAACATTAAAAATAGAGAAATAGATAACTTTTATCCTAAATTTAGTTTAGCATGCTACAGTAGTTGAAAATATTCCAAAGGAACAGGTATGGGTCAAGAGTTGAATGATGAGTATGGTGTCAAGGTAGCGATGTTCATAAAAGAGTCAAAATACAGAGGAACTATCTCTGAAGAAGAAGCGAAAGAACTGGGTGCTTCTGTTTTTACTTACAGTTATGGAAATGAGGCAGTAGGGTATGAACTTACCTTTTACTGGGCAGTTGATAAACAGGCGGATTCAGTCGTCCTGGCGCGCTATACCTATGAGGGTGTGCCGTCAGGAATCGCGGTAAATCATATGATGGCGCTGTTGTTTACAAACAAAACCATGCCCGAGATAAGTACGATCAATTACCAAGCGTTAGAGCGACTGCTGCGTGACAATCCTACGATAGAGGCACTTCCCTCTGAGGAGAACTATGCGATCACCTTCGGGATCGATGCTGCAAGGCTGGCGGTAAAAGCGTACACCAATCAGGTACTGAGCCATGAGGAAAAGAGCGTTCCGTGCAAAGACTCTCCTATGAGTATCGCCTCTATCAAGGCGTCTATCAAGTTACATAACATCCAGACACTGGAGACACTTGCCGAATATACCAAAGCGGGGTCTACAGACGAGAGTTGCAAAGAGGAACTTTTGGCATGGATCGAAGAGAATAAAAATGCTGTGGCGGAACAGGAAGCGGCAGAGAGTGCTCTCTCGGCTGTGCCGTTCAAGGATATGAGCCCTGACCACAGGATCATTGCAGTGGAGACAGCGATCGACAACACGGTACGACAGTACCTTGTCATGGACGGGGGAGATATCGATATACTCAGTGTCAAAGAAAACGGCGATCAGTTTGAGGTCTATATCAGTTACCTCGGTGCCTGCAGCAGCTGTGACAGTTCAGGTACGGGTACACTGATGGCCATAGAAAATGCGCTCAAAGACAAACTTGACCCGAATATACGCGTAATACCTATTTGATCGTACAGAACAGTAAAGGGGAGCATTCTGTATGATACTTACCATAGAAGATAAACAATTCGACACATCCAGGATCACGCAACTCTACCCGGCAGCAGTCGTAAAGACGGGGCACGGGGATGAGACGACCCAGGTAAGTCTTGAATGGCTGGATGTGGAAGGAAAAGGCAAAGTGGAAGTCGTGGGGTTTGGACTTTTTGTCAATCTTGGCGAAGAGGAAAAACACTCTTTCATCTTTGACACCAAAGCCGAGATGGATGAAGCTGCAGGGCGTATCGCCGCACAGCTGAAAGCTTAACTTTCTTTAAACTTCAAAGAGGCAGAGTTGATGCAGTAACGTTTGTAGGTGGGTGCCGGACCATCGGGGAATACATGTCCCAAATGTGCACCGCATGCACCGCAGCGTACTTCTACCCGGACCATGCCGTAGCTGTGATCTTCGATCTCTTCGATATCTTCTTCATTGATAGGCTGGAAATAGCTTGGCCAGCCTGTACCGGAATCAAATTTGGTCTCCGAAGAGAAGAGAGGGGTTCCGCAGCATTTACAGCTGTAGATACCCTCTTTTTTTGAATCCCAGAACTCATTTTGAAAGGGTGCTTCGGTACCGTGGTTCAAGCAGACATCATACTCTAACGGGGATAACTCTTTTTGTAATTTTTCTTTGTCTAATTCTATTCTATAAGCCATGCTGATCCTTTGGTTATTTTTTACCATGATAGCAGATTTTCTTTGGATTTAAGTTAGATTATCTTATCATTCGGATACTTAAGATTGGAGAGACCATGACAGCATTTCAACTATTCCTTCTACTTGTTGCAGGAGGGGTATTTTACCTTTTTTTCAAACAACTTTTTTCAGGCGATCACCCTAAAAGAGGGGTGGATTTCGAAGCAGATCTCCCTGATGAGCAGATAGGGGGCATCAACCGTCCTGACAAAACATTCTCAACCCCTGAAGTTCAGCCTACACGGATGGAACAACTGCTGGAAATGACAGATGAGGCAGTCCTGAAAGAAGACTTTGAAGAAGCGAAAAAAGCACTCGGTTCCGCTCTGATCATCGATGAGAACAATACAGATGTGCTGCAAAAAATGGGGTATGTCTACATGCAGACCGGTGACTATGCAGACGCAAAAGAGAGCTATGAAAAACTGCTGTCACTGGATGAGTCAGATGACATGGCGCATGCGGCACTGGCGAACGTGCTGCATAAGCTTGGTGAGGATGAAGAAGCAGAAAAACACCATGAGCGTGCCATCGTTCTCGACCCTGAATATGCGCCGCACCACTTTAACTATGCAAACACTTTATATGACCTGGGTCGAAAGAAAGAAGCGCTGATAGGCTATACCAAAGCCTATGAGTTGGATGACACATTGGAAGAAGCGAAAAAAATGATGAAAGAATTAGGGAGTGATAATGAGTAGTCCATGTTTTGTAACACAAGAAGCCACAGAGGAGATACTTCTGCGGGTAACCAATGTATGTGCCGAATGTTATAGTGATATTCATGAGGGAGATACGATCCATTATGACATGCAGAACTACCGCTACTTATGTAAAGAGTGCCAGGAGAGACTTTGTGCTCAGATGAATGAGAATTGTGAAGTCGTCGAGGATAGGTCAGAAGGACTCTTTGGGTAAAACAAGACTAGGCAGTCTGTGCCATTTCTCCTTGCTTGACCTCTGTTTTTTCTTCCTGTTTTACTTCATAAGCAGACATAGTACCAACCATTCTGCTTCCTTCCGCTGTTTTGATATTTTTGACGGATATTTCACCCTCTACTGAACCTGTACTGTTTATTTCCAGCAGTTCTGATGCGACAATATTCCCTTTAATTGAGCCGCCGACAGTGATCTTTTTGCTTTCTATTTTCTCCACTGCAAGTGTAGCATTGGACTGGACCTCTATCGATGTCAGTCCAATGACATGACCCGTAACGGTACCGTCAAGTATCATCGTATCTGCTTGAATTTGTTTGGAAACTTCACCTGTTTCCATTACTTCAAGTGTTTCACAGATGATGCTGCCTTCAAGTTTACCGTTTATGATCGCATTTTTTGCTTTCACTTCTCCCTGGACCAACCCTGATTTTCCGATCACAAGTGTGTTACTCACGATGATGTCTCCCACCACTTTTCCATCTATATGTACGGTATCACTGCCATGTAAATTTCCTGTGACTTCCATGCATGAAGTGATAATGGTCGCTGAAGTGATCTTGTTATGTGTTTTCGGGTTCTTTTTGCTTATGATCAGTGCCATAGGGTTCCTTTATTGTTGTGTAGAAAGTGTGATGATATCCTGGGTCTGCTTGTGGATGCTTTTCCAGTCAACTTGAGTAATTTTATCGCTAATGTTGTTAATATTCTCTAAATCCCATTGTATAAAGGTCTTTGGATCGAGCCATTTATCCAAATATCGGACCTCATAGTGTAGATGGGGCCCGGTACTTCGGCCCGTACTCCCTACATAGGCAATAAGATCCCCTTTACTGACAAAATCGCCGCTCTTGACGGCAAATCTGCTAAGATGCCCATAGGCGGTTTTAAACCCGAAAGAGTGGTCAAGCAGCAAGAGCTTCCCATAGGCGCCTTTACGTTTAGCTAAGACAACCACACCGCTGGCAGGTGCATAGACGGGGGTACCACTATTTGCTGTCAGGTCAAGTGCAGGGTGAAAGGACTGTTTTTTTGTGACAGGGTGGGTACGGTATCCGTATTTGCTTGAGACACGGGTATATCTCACCGGCTTTCCATTAGGGATACTGTTGAGTATCAGGGCTTTTTGGATCGATGATATCTGTTCTTTTTCAACCTTTTCTTTGATCGCCTGAACAACCTTGTCTCGTGCATTTTCCGCTCTGTCTTGAAAACTGGCATTCAGATCCGGTCCGTAGCCGATCATCTCTTCGACCTCTTCCAGTTTTTCATTGACCGAGACGAGTTTGTCGCTATTTTCCTGAATACGCTGTGTAAGCCGCACATTCTCTTTCTCGAGAATTTCATTTTTGTGTTTATAGGTGGCACTTGCCTCTCCAAGTTTTACAATTTCATTCTGAAATTCGAGTTTTTGCTTATTGAGTTTAGAGACCCTGTTGTTAAGAAAGTTGATATAAAGATACGTAGCAAACGCAATGGTGACCAGAAGAAGAATCGCTCCGACTATCACCTTTTTGATGATTTCATGGATACTATACTGTTTTGATCCATGCACATCACTGATCGTTATGATAAGCCTATTTTTCATCTCTTTCCTTAATATATTTGATAGCATTCAGATAGCTCAGGGCATTCAGTCTCAACCCTTTATACGCTATATCAAAAGCGGTCCCGTGGTCCACGGAGGTTCTGAGTATGGGGAGGTTCAGTGATACGTTGATCCCCTCATCAAAATAGAGGGCTTTAAGAGGGGCCAAGCCCTGGTCATGGTACATGGCTATATAGTGGGTGTAGTGTGCCCGCACTCTTGGGGTAAAGGCTACATCGGGGACGAGGGGAGAGGTAAATACCTCTTTGCCCAATGTTTGATGTGCCTTGTGGATGGCTTTTTGGATGATCGTCTCCTCATTTCCGAGCACCCCGTCATCCCCTGCATGGGGATTTAGCCCCAGTACAGCTACTTTTTTCTCCGGTCTGGCTGTATGGTAAAAGTCTATAAGAAACCTTGTCAAGTCTTTTTCGTTGATGCTTGCAGCCACGTTTTTCAGGGGGATATGCTCCGTAAAAAGAGCGACATACATCTTAGGTGAACCCAGCATCATGATCGCCTCCGCATCAAAGAAATCTCTGAGTGCATCCGTATGGCCTTTATACTTGACGCCTGCCATCTCCCAGGCTTTTTTGTGGATGGGCAGGGTGGTGATGGCATCTACTTGCTTGTGACGCGCAAGTTCAACCGCCTTTACAAAGGAGGCATAGGCATAGGCGCCGCTCTCCTTGCTGACTGTTCCAGGGGCTATCTCAAAGTTCGCTGCAATATGGTCCATCGTTTGAAGATCAGCGGGTATGGGCAGGTTCAGTTTTTTGGCCGCTTGTTCCAGCATTTCTCTGTCGATGCAGTAGATCGCTTCCACTTCTTTGGAGACAGTGTCATGGTTCTCCAGGGCAAGCTGTATGCCTATACCATTGAGATCACCGACAGAGATGGCTACTTTTTTTCTTGACATGTTATCGTATCAACATGGCTTTCATATCTATAATAGCCTGTTCAAGTCCGGTATAGATAGAGCGAGCGATGATACTCTGTCCGATGTTGAGCTCTTCTATGGTCTCGATCTCGGCGATCTCTTTGACATTCTGCATATTAAGCCCGTGTCCTGCTGCCACGCGCAAACCCAGTTCCATGGCATCGCAAGAGAGCAGGCGCAGGTTGCAGAGTTCCTCTCTAAGCATCTTTTTGAGCACTTTGCGCGGGAGTTCGAGCTCTGGTATGCTGTGGTGCGTTTTGGAAAGGTTGGAATAGAGCATCGCATAGATGTTCGCGTATTTTCCTGTATGGAACTCTACCCATTCCACCCCCAGGTCGATCGAAGCATTGACCGCATCCAGGGAAGGGTCTATGAAAAGCGATACCTCTATCTCCGCTTCATGCAGCCTTTTGATCGCTTCTTTGAGTTTGGGCTGTGCTCCTGTCACGGCAAGTCCGCCTTCCGTGGTGACCTCTTCACGCTTTTCAGGCACAAGGGTCACGCGATGCGGTCTCAGCGTACAGGCGATGTCTATCATTTCAGAAGAGATGGCACATTCGAGATTGACAGGGAGAGGAGAAAGCTCGATAATGTTTTTGGCATCCATGTCCTGCATATGTCTCCGGTCCTCACGCAGGTGTATGGTTATCTGGTCGGCCCCCGCACGTTTACAGATGCTCAGGGCATCCAGCGGGTCAGGGTCTGCAACTTTTCTGGCTTCTCTCAGTACTGCAATATGGTCTATGTTTACGCCCAATAACATCGTTGAACTTCCTTGAATAATATTGGTTTCATTATAGCAAAAGTTTTTAAGATAGGATTTGTATAATCACCCCAATAAGACCCCGGGAGTAAAAATGTCTGAAAAAAAGCCTTTACCTTTGCATGAGTATAGAGATATCAAACATACTATAGGCAATGGCAAGCCTACGATCCTAGCGTTTGGGATGTCGCACTGCTACAGCTGTCTGGCCATGTCCAAAGTATTTGCCGAAGTGTTGGAGGTTCACCCTGACTACCAGATCTACTCCATCGATTCGCAAAAGGACCGTTTGGTAAGCCGTGACATCTACAAGCTCAAAGAGATGCCTGTACAGATATTCTTTGATGCTTCCGGCAATGAAGTGTTCCGTCATACAGGGGCCTACAAGAAAGCAGTGTTGGATATCATTTTGAAGAAGTATGGGTTTGAATAGGCCTTACCCCAATTGCTCTGAATCGGATTCAAAAATGTACTTTCAAAAATGTACTTTATAGAAACCAAGAAGCCCTTCCAGGATAAACCGTACAGAAATGGCAGCAAGGATCAATCCCATGATTCTTGTGGAAATGTTCAGGCCGGTCCTTCCCAGATATTCTCCAATAGGTCTGGACAGGCGCAAGATAGGCCATAGAAGCAAGGAAGTGAAAATGATGACTACTCCCAAAGCTACTTTATCGATGATATGAGGCATGGAAGAGGAGAATAGAATAACGGTACTGATAGCTCCTGGACCTGCTATCAGGGGAATGGCAAGAGGAACAATGGAAATATCCTCTTTTTCTATAGCTTCATTTTGTTCTTTTTCATTTGTTTTTGTGCTCGGTATTTTTGCTTGTAACATATTTATCGCCATCAAGAGCAGCAAAATACCACCTGCGATCCTAAATGAATCAATATCAATACCAAAGAAGTTCAGTACATAGTTTCCGACATAAGCACTCAGAAGCAGGATGAGTAGAACAGCGATAATGGTGTTTTTGATGGTTGCTTTTTTTTGATCTATGCTTTGATCCGCTGTGATGGCAAGAAACAAAGGGATGATCCCTATGGGATTGAGAATAGAAAAAATAGTCACAAAAATATTCAAATAAGATGCAAAGTCGATCATGGGTCTCCTGTTAAATCACTATTTCGTTGAATCAATACATTATAACGTAGTGGAAATAACTTTATCATGTGATAGAGTGTGAATACAATTCAACGAGATAAAATATTTAACTATTACCAAGATTATGGTAAAATCGCGGTAATATTAAAATTATAAGGCTGATAGCATGGCAAAAAGAAAGATCAAAAAAGCAGTATTGGCTTACTCTGGTGGGCTTGATACAAGTATTATTTTAAAATGGCTTCAAGATGAGTACGGGTGTGAAGTGGTGACCTTTACCGCGGATCTCGGTCAGGGTGAAGAGGTGGAACCTGCACGTCAGAAAGCGCTTGATATGGGTATCAAACCAGAGAACATATTCATCCTGGATCTGAGAGAAGAGTTTGTAAGAGATTTTGTTTTCCCTATGTTCAGAGCCAATGCGATCTATGAGGGAGAGTATCTTTTGGGTACCTCTATTGCCAGACCGCTCATTGCCAAAAAGCAGATCGAGATCGCACAGCAAACAGGTGCAGATGCAGTAAGCCACGGGGCAACAGGTAAGGGAAATGACCAGGTACGTTTCGAGCTTGGTTACCTGGGCCTTAACCCGGATATCGCGGTGATCGCACCGTGGAGGGAGTGGGATCTGAATTCACGTGAGAAGCTTCTTGCCTATGCAAAAGAACATGGTATCGAGATCTCTAAAAAACACGTGGATGAGCACGGTAACCCTAAAGCAAGTCCATACTCCATGGATGCGAACCTGCTTCACATCTCGTATGAAGGGCTTCACCTTGAGAATCCTGCAGCTGAGCCTGAAGAGGATATGTGGCTATGGACAAACTCTCCTGAAGAGGCTCCGGATGAGGCAGAGTATATTACGATCACGTATAAAAAAGGTGACCCTGTAGCGATCAACGGCGAAGAGTTGAGCCCGGCAACACTCCTTAAAATACTGAATGATTATGGAAATAAGCATGGTATCGGACGTATCGATATCGTGGAGAACCGTTATGTAGGGATGAAAGCACGCGGCTGTTATGAGACCCCGGGCGGTACGATCATGCTCAAAGCACACAGAGCGATCGAATCCATCACGCTGGACAGGGAAGAAGCGCATCTCAAAGATGAGATGATGCCGAAGTATGCAAAACTGATCTATAACGGATACTGGTGGTCACCGGAGCGCAAGATGATGCAAGCAGCGATCGATGCAACCCAGGAGAGAGTAAACGGTGAAGTAAAACTCAAACTCTACAAAGGGAATGTGATCGTAGTGGGTAGAAGTTCAGATGAATCGCTCTATTCAGAGGCACACTCGACATTTGAAGAGGATGAAGTATATAATCAAGGGGATGCAGAAGGCTTTATCCGTCTGAATGCATTGAGATTCATCATTGAAGGTAAAAAACAGCCTGAACGTATCGCTTCTCTGATAAAGACTAAAGAGTAAATCAAACTACTTTAACAACATCTCCATCTCCTTCAAGACCTTTGAAGGAGTGAATTTCACCAATTTCTCTTTGGAAAAGAGATAGGGTATGAACTCCAGCAAAATATACAACATGCCCATCAGCGGATAAAAAGCAACATATTCCATCTTGAATGTTTTGAAATCATAGCGCGAGACAAACCATGCCTTCGCACTTTCACTGCCATTATAAAAAAGAAGTACTTCCATAGCAAAGATAGAACCCCAAAGCAGATAGGTCATCACTGTCACCATAAAGGCACCGACTATGCCGTACAGTGCAATGACAGCAGCAAGAAAGATACTTAGAAAAAGCGCAAAAGAGTGAAATCCCAGTGTGGCAAAGACCACTACGACAGAAAAGATGAAAAGCAGGCTTCCCAGGAGTATAAAAAGTTCCAGGTAGCTTTTCTGTTCTGCAAAGGAGGGGCTAAAATAGGCGGCCATCAACGTCACGATAAAAATGGCAATGATGGTTAGCGCAAGAGATCGATGCTCGCTCATAACAGACTCCTTTGACTGGATCACTTTTAGGGTTTGAACTAAAAATGATGAAAATGGTTATGCTATTTCATAAAGCTTGGTCAGACTCTTGACGTCAGCCTTGCGACCAAGCCACTCCTGGTAAAGATCGCTCATCTCTTTGGCACCACCATTGGCAAGTATGAACGCTTTATAGCCTTTTGCAGCCTCTTTATCGAGTCCCGTTTCCTCGTGCAGGCAGGAAAAGAATGCATCGGCAGAGAGGACTTCCGCCCATTTGTAGCTATAGTATCCTGCGGCATAGCCACCTGCAAAGATATGGGCGAATCCGTGCTGGAATTTATTGTATTCTGGCACCTTCAGTAAAGAGGTCGTCTCCCTGATACTGTCCAGAAGTGCCTGCACCTCTTCACCCTGATAAAGATCCTGGTGCAGTTTGAAGTCAAAGAGAGAGAATTCTACCTGTCTTAATATGCCAAGCGCTGCCTGGAAGTTCTTTGTCTCTTTGATCTTGGCCAGGAGCGTGTCCGAGATGGGTTCTTTCGTTCTATGGTGAAATCCGAAACGTTTAAGGATCGCTGCTTCATAGGCAAAGTTCTCCAAAAACTGTGAAGGGAACTCCACCACATCCCAGGCTACACCGTTGATGCCGGAGACGGAGCGTTCATGGCATTTTCCGAAGAGATGGTGGATCGCATGCCCCATTTCATGAAAGAGGGTGACGACATCATCATGTCTCAGCAACGAGGGACTCTCTTTGGTAGAGGGAGAGAAGTTGCATACGACAAAGGCAGAAGCAAGATGTTTTTTCCCTTTGCTGTCCACATAGTGTGTTTCCCAGTCATTCATCCATGCTCCGCCGCGTTTCTCTTTCCGCGCCTCCAGATCAAAGTAGATACGTCCTGAGAGCTCTCCTTCCTCGAAGATGTCAAAGGGTTTGACACACTCGTGCCATGTCGGAACATCCGCAGGTTTGAAAGTGACATCGAAGAGTTCGGATACGATATCCAGCAGGCCTTCAAGTACTCTATTCTGCTCGAAATAGGGCTTGGTCATCGTGTCATCAAAGTCAAACTTCTCTTTTTTCATTTTTTCACTGTAGTAAGCCATATCATACGCAGCGAGGTCCGTAATATTGTCTACCTTTTTCGCAAAGGCTTTGAGTTCCTCCAATTCATTTTTGGCTTGAGGCAAGGCCGCTTCTGCCAGGTCATTTAAAAATCCGATGACATCCTCTTGTCTGTTCGCATCTCTTGTTTCCAGTACATAATGCGCATAGTTTTCAAACCCAAGCAGTTTTGCCTTTTCCTGTTTCAGCGCAAGGATCTGGTCTATCACTTCGGCATTTTCAGGTGCTCGTGTAATGTAGGCCTTGGAGATCTCTTTTCTGTATGCACGGTTCGGTCCATAGGTCATATATGCCAGGTAGCTCGGGATCTGCAGCGTAAACTTATATACGGTCTTACCGTCGGTCTCTTCTCTGGCCGCTTCGAGATCGGACTCCGGTATGCCTTCTACATCTTTGGGATCTTCTATAATCAGCTCATAGTCATTGGTCGCATCAAGTAGATTTTGAGAAAAATCGTTACTGAGCTCGCTCAGCTGCAATGAGATCTCCTCCATTCTTTTTTTCTCTTTTTCAGGCAGATTGACTCCTGAGAGCACGAAGTCCCTGATATCATGGGCCACCACGGTTTTGGCTTCTTCATCTTCCGCTTCGATCTGCTCTATCTTGTTAAAAAGTGCAGTGTTCTGGGCCATTTCAGAGCTGAACTTGGAGAGCAGAGGGATAGATGCTTCATAGGCTTTTTGTGTCTCTGCTGAGTTCATCACGGAGTTAAGATGGGAAAGCGGGGTAAAAAAAAGCCCCAACTCCTCATCCAGGTCCTGCAGAGGTTTAAGCACTTTTTCGTAACTGGTTTCGTCACTGGCAGTGATGTGGTTGATGATCTCTCTTTGGCGGTTCAGCAGTGCCTCTAGTTCTGTGGGAAATTGTTCTAGATCGGATATTTTGAATTCTTGAAACATAGTGTATCGGTCCATTCTTTTATTTTTTTTTGATTGTAACATATTTTATAAAAGGCGATATTAATTTTTGGGCGATGGCCCAACATTGGTCTACTTTACGCTTTTGAAAGGCTTGAGAAAAAGTAAAAGTTTAGGCAGCAGTATCAGGTCTGATGTGAGTGCAGCGACCATGGCGAACATCGTAAGCAGGCCAAAATAGATGGTGGGGATCAAATTTGACAGTGTCAAGATGGAGAAACCTATCACGATCACCAGTGTAGTGAAATACATCGCATTTCCAATGCTGTTGTTGGTTCTATGCATGCTGGGGTAGTAACGGTTGTCTTTTTCGAATTCTACTTGGAAGCGGTGAATATAATGTATCGTGTCATCGATGCCTATCCCCATGGCAATAGCCGCAATGGTGATGGTCATGATATCCAACGGAATATCCAACCACCCCATAAATCCGAAGACCATGCCTATAGGGATCACATTGACGATCAAAGCGATCACTGTGAGCTTTAGTGAACGGAAGAGTACCAGGAACATAAGAAAGACAATGAGCAAAACAAGACCGGCCATCAAGATCTGTGAGCGGAACAGGGACTGCAGCATATTATTGTAAAGCACCATGAGGTTCGAGAGCTGTACCTTTGCAACATCAGGATCTATACTTTGGCTTAGCTCATGTTGTATCTTTTTCAATAATGCGTCCCTGCGCAGATCTTCATTCGAATCTATGATACGTGTAGAAAATCTTAGCTGGTCATGTTCAATATTGACATAGGGTGTAAGTATCACGTCTCTGTACTTTTGAGGCAGTTTCTGGTAGATGAGAGCGAGGTCTACGCTGTCTAATTCTTTGTTGTCATTCAGTACCTTCCCTGTATCAAGCAGTGTGGCAAAAGACTGAACCTCACCTATTTGTTCTATGCGGGTTAAGTAATTATGGACCTTTTTGATGAGATTGATCTTTTCATCGGTAAACCAGTATTGATCCTGGTCCTCTGAAGCACTGAATTCATCTTCAAATGAGTCCAGAAGCTCTTCCGTATTATTTTCTGTTGCAGCGGTGTGCGGCAAAGTGCTGTTCGTATCCGGCAGCGTCAGTATGACATCCAGGGGAGTGGTCCCTCCCAGCTCTTGGTCTATGATCTTCATGCCTTTGTAGATGTCTGTATCTTTTTTGAAATAGTTGATAAAACTGTTCTCTACTATGAGCTGTGATGCACCTGTAATACTGAAGACTACGGTAAGTAAAGTGACGATGTAAATAGCTTTTTTATCATGCAGTACAATTTTAGCAGTCAGAGAAGGTATGAAGGCTAGAGATCGCTTTTGTTTGAGAGGAGGTGTTTTTTTCAACAGCATGAGCATGGTAGGAAAAACAATAAATGCAATAACAAGTGACATGGTGATCCCCGCGCTCATCATCCAACCCAGATTGATCACAGGAAGAATATGGGAAAAGAGCAGGGAAGAAAATCCTGCGATCGTAGTAAGGATGGCAAAGAAAGTGGGTGTTGCCTTTGTCAGTATCGTATATAAAACGAGTCTTTTGGATGAGGCACGAGGGTAGCGTGCTAAAAGTTCTTCATATCTTACGATAAGGTGTAAAACGATGGAAATGGTGATGATCAGCTGCAGGGCGATAAAGTTTGAGGAAATGACAGTGATCTCCCATCCAAAAAAGCCTAAACTGCCGGTAATAGCAATGACCGAGAGGGCGCAGATAAAAATAGGCAGGATTACCCATCGCAGCTTTCTAAATACGATACCCAGGACAAGAATGATCATCAGTATAAGGGTACTCCCATAGATCAGTAGATCATTTTTTATAAATCCAACAATATCGTTGGAGATCATTTGTGTACCGCCTAGAAAGAACAGCGCATCATCTTGATATTTTGTGATAATGGAGCGAATTTCTTTAATGTTCTCTTCATCAAGCACACGCTGCCGGTCTCTATGCTCTTTAAATGCAGCAGTGGTATCACTAAGTTCCTGCTTTTCTTCTTTTGTTAGAGAAGAGGTTTCTTGTTTTTGAAGCAGTTTATTCCGTTTCTCCAAAAGTGTAAAATATACTGGATCCTGATGTAGCTGGATGATGATAGAAGATACCGTAAAGTCTTTATTGACAAGCCTGTCCTTGTACAGAGGACTGGTCAAGAACTCCTGTTTGACCAGTGCTAGATCGATATCGTCACTCTGCAGTGTCCGTGTTTCACTGATCAGGTCATCCATGTCTCTTATGGGTGAAAAGAACAAAGGTACGTTGATCATCGAATCTACAGATTCAACTCCGGGCAGTTCTTCCAGGTCATCACTGAGACGGGTTAACGTTTGCAGGCTTTTTTCTGAAAGCAATCCCTGTTTTGGTTTGTAGGCAAGGATAAGCACGTCATTGGTCTGGAACCGTTTTGTGATCGTTCTGGAAAATTCCAGGTCCTTGTCATCATGAAGCAGCAGTGTCTCTGCAGAAGCATCTATCTCCAGTTTTGAAATATTCATACCCAGGATGAGCACACTGCTGATAAGAAGGATCAAAACAGATAAAGGATACCTGAGTATCAGTTTTTGGTAAATCTTATGCAACATGGGTCATCTTCTTATATGTATCATTGGGGATATTTATTTACAAAACCACTTAAAGTGATTCTATAAGCTGCTTGACCGTTTTGGTTTGCAGGAATTCAGAAAACTGCTTTCTATAGGTTTGAAGAATACTTACACCGACCAGGTTGACATCATAGATATACCACTGGCCGTTGCTTCCATTCTTGTAAAAAAGATAGATGACCTTGTAGGTGTCGTCACGCCCTATAATGAGCGTCTCCAGTGTACTTCTGGTAGGTTTGACCTTTTGCACCTCTTTGATGATCACTCTTTCATTGTTATAAAGCCTTAACTTGTCCAGGTAAGAAAGTTTCAGTTTCTTTTCAAACCGTTTGGAAAACTGTGCTTTTTCGCTTTTGGTAAGCGATCTCCATTGCTTTCCGAGACTGATCTGTGCCATGATATCGTAGTCAAAGACATCATCGATCACAGCGATACACTTCTGTTCTTTCTGCTGTTGGGACAGTGTGTTGTCTTTTAGTATGGTAAGGACCTTGCTGACTTTGGCATCCATCACCTGTTTGATGTTTTGCTCTTCTATAGCGTAGAGGGAAACGACAGATAGAATCCATACCAGAATAAGTTTTTTTACCATATGTTTTCTCCTGTCTTTTGTTACTCAGCTATGTCAGAATTACGTTTCTGCTCATAGGTATCCCGTAAAAATTGATAGAATTGTATCGCATCTTGTTTAAGACTTTCATACTCTCCCAAGTGCAGAGAGGTTTTATTGACCACTTCTCCTGTGAGAATAGCGATAGAGTGATCTCTCTTTTGCGGTATTTTATAGTTTTCGAGGTCTTCTGTGTAAACAAGAGGTGAGGCATAAGAATCTACCGTGAGTCCAACCAGATCCCTTGCATTGGACGGTCCGACGAACGGTAAAACGATATGGAACCCGGAACCTACCCCATAGTGGCCTAAGGTTTGCCCAAAGTCTTCCTCATGTGCAGGTATATGCATGTAGCTTTTTGCAGGATCCATCAAGCCTCCCAAACCGAGGGTCGAGTTGACGACAAAACGTTTGAGCTCATCGGAACTGTTCGCGAATTTCAACTGAAGAAGGTTATTGGCAAAACGAACGGGAAACTGTATGTTATGGAACGCATTGGAGATACCTATGCGAAAAGGTTCAGGCAGGACAGCTGCATATCCCTCTGAAACAGGGTTTAAAAGATAGGTGATGAAGAGATCATTGAATGATGTCATGGCTTTGTTGTATCCTATGAGGGGATCATTGACGCTCTCTGTCTCCTGCAGTGCGAACTCTTCTTCAAAGGTATCGAACTCAGTTTCTGTTTCTTCCGGGTCAGTCGTACCTTGAGAGAGGGGTTCTGGTGAGGCGACTTGGGTTTTAACTGGCGTATGGTCCAACTTTGCAGCAGTGTTCTTGGCGGCACACCCCTGAAATATAAAAAGTGTCATAGCAAAGAAGAAGTATAAAAGTTTCATTGAAATCCCTGTCAATCTTGAATAAATGCAGTATCGTATCGTGCACTTTGTGTGAAACCCCGGTATCTCTTTAACCGATGTCTAGTAAAAGTTTGTTAGAATTATAACACTATATAGCACAATAAGGAATAAATGCATGAAAGTACTATTGATAAAAGATGTGAAAGCACTTGGAAAAGCAGGTGAGATCAAAGAAGTCAAAGATGGTTATGGACAAAACTTCCTTATAGGAAAAGGACTGGCAAAGCTGGCGACGCCTGATGTGATAGAAGGGTGGAAAGCTGAGCAGGAAGAGATGGCAAGAAATCTCAGGGACGAGTTGGCCAGACTGGAGGCTGAGAAGATCACACTGGAGAATGCGACCATCAAGATAGAGAAGGCATCGGCACCCGTAGGGATCAAAGGTTCTGTGGGAAATGGAGACATTTCCAAAGCGCTTGAGGAACAACTGAATATCGAAGTGGATAAAAAAAATATCAACCTTAAAAAAGCGCTCAAGTCCATCGGTGTGCATGAAGTAGATGCCAAACTGGGGCATGGTATCCATGCGAAGCTTAAAGTAGAAGTGGTAGGTGTCTAGAGATGTTTGATGCTACTACGATACTGGGATATAAACATAACGGGAAAGCAGTGATAGGCGGAGATGGCCAGGTCACGTTCGGTGATACCGTTCTGAAAGGCAATGCCACAAAGATACGTACACTGTATGAAGGAAAGATCCTGGCCGGTTTTGCCGGAAGTACGGCAGATGCTTTCAATCTTTTTGACATGTTCGAAGGGATACTTGCTGAGAAAAGAGGCGACCTTTTCAAATCTGTGATCGGCTTTTCAAAAATGTGGAGAAGGGACAAGCATTTGCGACAGCTTGAAGCGATGATGATCGTACTGAACAAAGAACATATCTTTATCCTGTCAGGAACAGGGGATGTCGTAGAACCTGAAGATGGGAAAATAGCTGCCATAGGTTCCGGAGGGAATTATGCCATCTCTGCGGCACGTGCACTGGACAAACATACGGATCTCGATCCCAGAACATTGGTACAGGAGTCACTGGAAGTGGCGGGTGAACTCTGTATCTATACCAATAAGAACATTAAAATATTAGAATTGTAAGGAACAGCATTGGATAATTTAACACCTAAAGAGATCGTCACGTATCTGGACAGGTATGTCATAGGACAGAATGATGCAAAAAAGACGATAGCGGTGGCACTGAGAAACCGTTACAGACGCATGCAGCTTAGTCCTGAGATGCAGCAGGATGTGACCCCTAAAAATATATTGATGATAGGAAGTACCGGGGTTGGTAAGACCGAGATAGCAAGACGTCTGGCAAAGATGATGGACCTTCCCTTTATCAAAGTCGAAGCCAGCAAATATACCGAAGTCGGATTTGTCGGACGGGATGTGGAGTCGATGATACGAGATCTGGCTACCACATCACTGAGCCTGGTACGTGAGAGTGAAAATAAAAAAAACAGAGAGAAGATCGAAAACTATATAGAGAACAGGATCATAGAAAAACTGCTTCCCCCGCTGCCTGCCGGGGCAAGTGAACAGAAAAAAGCGGAGTATGACGCCTCTTTTGCACGGATGCAGGAGAAGTATGCCAAAGGCGAACTTGACCATCTTAAGGTCAAAGTAGTGATGCCGAATACTCCGAACATGCCCGAAGAGGGACTTCCTCCGCAGATGATCCAGGTACAGGAGTCTATCGTGAAAGTACTGGGCGGCTTGGGAAAAAAAGGTCCTGAAAAAGAGGTCAGCGTCAAAGATGCAAGGAAAATACTGGAAGCGGAAGCAAGCGAGAAACTCCTGGATGAAGAAGAACTGAAATCTCTGGCACTGGAAAAAGTAGAGAAGGGCGGGATCGTCTTTCTGGATGAGATAGACAAAGTGGCTGTAGGTTCTGACTCCCACAGCAGACAGGATCCCAGCAAAGAGGGAGTACAAAGAGACCTGCTTCCTATCGTGGAAGGCTCCTCCGTACAGACAAAACTGGGCATGGTAAAGACAGACCACATACTTTTCATCGCCGCAGGTGCATTCCATGTAAGCAAACCCAGTGATCTTATGCCTGAACTTCAGGGGCGTTTCCCTTTGAGGGTAGAGCTTAACAGTCTGGATGAAGAGACGCTGTATCGTATCTTGACCGAACCGAAGAACTCACTGATCAAACAGTACAAAGCCTTGATGGAGGTCGAAGGGGTCGAGCTGACCTTTGATGAAGAGGCGCTCAGGGCGATCGCACACTATTCCCTGCTTGCGAATGAAAAAACAGAAGATATCGGTGCGAGACGGCTGCATACGGTCATGGAGAAGATCCTGGAAGAGATCAGCTTTACTGCAGATGAGCACAAGGGTGAAAGAGTGACCATCGATAAGACTTTGGTAGAAGAGAAGATCAGCAAGGTGGTTGAAGACGAGGATGCCACCCGCTATATATTATAGATAGAGACAATGGGATCAAAGCAGAGCTTTGATCGGTCAGGCTGAGACCGTTTCAGCAACAGACGTACAATGATACGTCACCAAAAAGGAAAGCAAAATGTTTGATCATGAAAAAGAAGAGATAGATACCAAAGCCGGATTTGTCGCAGTGGTCGGAAGACCCAATGCGGGGAAAAGTACGTTGCTCAATTATATAGTAGGGGAAAAACTTGCAATGGTTTCAAAGAAAGCACAGGCAACGCGCAAACGTATGAATATCATTGTGATGCATGACGATGCCCAGATCATCTTTGTAGATACCCCGGGTATACATGAAAAAGAGAGGCTGCTTAACCAGTTTATGCTCGAAGAAGCGCTCAAAGCGATGGGAGACAGTGATCTTATTCTTTTTCTTGCACCAGTGACAGACAAGCTTACAGAGTATGAGAAGTTTTTGAAACTTGCACAGGCCAGGGGAATCAAACATATTGTGGTTCTGACCAAGATCGACCACGCGAAGCAGGGTGATATCCTTTCCAAATTGGGTGAATATCAGAAATACCAGGAATATTTTGAAGCGGTCATACCCTTTTCGGTCAATAAAAAGGTAGGTAAAACACAGCTCCTCGATGAGATATGTAAGCATTTACCATCCTCTCCTTATTACTATGACCCTGAGATCCTTACAACCGAACATATACGGAATATCTATAAAGAACTGATACGCGAGTCTATATTTGAGAACTTGAGCGATGAGATACCTTATGAGAGCGATGTGACCATAGAGAAAGTAGAAGAGGGAGATACAATGGATAAAGTGTATGCGACCATTGTCGTTGAAAAAGAGACACAGAAGGGTATGATCGTAGGTCAAAGAGGTGCAGGGATCAAGCGGGTGGGAAAACTCGCACGCGAACAGATGGAACTTTTTTCAGGTAAAAAGATATTTTTAGATCTGCATGTCGCTGTAAAAAAAGGATGGAGTAAGAACAAGGAGGGATTGGAGGAGTTTGGCTATATTGTTTAAAACCCGGGTAAACCGGGCAGATAGGGCACTTTTGATAAAATAAAAGATATGTAATTAAAAAAAGTTATATTATTTGAAAAGTTTTATATTTTGTAAGATTACTTTAATATTATAACATATATAATTGTCTACCCAACAAGGAAGTTTAAAATGTTTTTGAAAAAAAGTTCGTCGAAATCGACTGTAAAAAATGTTATTACGCTTAATGCATATGCAGACAAAAAATATATATTTAAAGATGATTCGTTTCAGCCTTTAAATAAGCTCACCTATAATACCTCTAACTTTATTACCTCTTATGTACATAATAAAGATATTATTACTACAAAAGTGAATATAAGTAGAAGTATTCCGGAAGAGGATATTGCTGACATACTTGACATTAAGGCGTATGAGGAATTAGGGCTTGATCAGGCAAATACGTATACAATCTCCTCCTTTGAAATTGAAAATGCCGGAGAAGAGAGAGAGTTTCACATCTTTGTAGCTGAACCTGAACAAATGGATGAAGTATTTCTTCCTATAAAAGAAGAGACCAAGTATATAGACCTTATTATACCTGCGCCGCTTCTTTATCGGTCACTCTATACCAAAGAGATACTTCAGGATAAGCATACACACTGTTTTGTCTATTTTACGCAAAATGATGCTTTTGTCACCGTATATAGAAATGGTGAGTATCTTTATTCTAAATCGATCGAATTCTCCTTAGAACAGATCTATGACAAGTATTGTGAAGCGATAGGTGAAAAGGTTGATGAAAAGGAATTCTATACCGTCCTGGAATCTGAAGGTCTTAAAACGACCAATAGTGACTATCAGCAAAACTTCATGAAGATCTTTTCGGAAGTATTCATTAACATCAATGATATTATTATCTATGTTAAGAGAGCTTTTGATCTAGATTCTATCGACCATATGTTCATAGGGAGTGAGAAAGGCCCTATCATAGGCTTGGATGACTACAGCCAGAACTATCTGGGGTTGGAATCAACAGATTTCAACTTCAACTACAATGTGGTTAATGAAGAGTGGTATACGGACCAGCTGCAATATTTGATGCTTCTGGCTTCTCTTGATTATATGGAAGATGAGTCTTCTTTTGTCAACCTTACCATGTACACGCGTCCTCCGGCATTTGTCAATAGAGCCAGCGGTCAGTTCATTATGGCCACGGCTGCTGCTGTCACACTCAGTTTGGCATACCCTCTGATGTATTTGGTCGGTTCCTATGTGAATGAAGCGAAGATCTATGCGCTGAGCATAGAAAACAATAAATTGACGGCTGAAAGCAATAAGTATAAAAAAATACTCAACGAGAAGAAACAGCAGATCAAGGTCCTGGATGACAAGATACAGGTATTGACGGAGACCTATCAGGCAAAAGCCAATACTCTGACCTCAATTTATGATAAAAAAGTGAATTATCGTCTAAAGTCAGGTACGTTCCATACGTTTGCGAAAGAACTTGATCAGTTTGAAGTGAATGTCGATCAGTTAAAAAGTGACAAAGATACGGTTTGGTTGTCTTTGGTCAGTTCAGATGACAGAAAGTTTACAGAAGTGATCAAATATATGTCAGATACGCATTTTGATGACATCATTGCGATAGATATTGAACGAATCGAAAAAGACCCGGCAAGCAGCTATTACAAAGGTCTGTTAAAGGTGGAATTGAAATGAAATTTTTAGAAGATAAATTAGAAGCACTGGATCACTACTTCGCTCCCAAAAAAGAGAGCGAAAAATGGATAGTTATCTTAGGTATTGCAGGGATCATCGCATACCTAGGGTTTGAACTTCTTTTACCCTATACACAAGATATGTATAAAAAAAGCGAACGAAGTAAAAAGAGTGTACAGAAAAGTATTACGGACAATAAAACCTATCTCAACTCAATTACTGTGAACGGTGACCGTGAATATTACGTGAAAAAGTTTGACCAGGACATCGTGAACAAGAAGAAAGAGATCGTTGATACCACTAACAAGATCAAATTCATAGATTCAAATCTGGAAAAACTTTCCGGTATGATGTTCAACAAAAAAAGTTGGTCCAAGTTCCTGAACTCTATCACGAACAAGGCAGAAGTACAAAATGTGGATCTGCAATATATTACCAATAAATATGTAGATGACCACAAAGGAAATTTCGGTCATGTGCTGGAAATAGGTCTAGGATGCAAAGGTCAGTATAAGAATATTGTCAAGTTCATGAATGAACTAGAGCAAAATGTTCTGGTGACAGATATTTTTCAGACCGACATGGTTGCTGATACCAATTCTTCGAATGTTGTAGCGAATATTCAAATCTCAGTGTGGGGGATCAATCACTAATGAAAAAGATACTTTTATTACTATTGCCATTGACAGTATTTTTAAATGCAGATCTATCTGTTGAACAAATACAAAAAATGGTAGTTAGTATACATGAAAAAAGAGAAGGTGTAAAACTAGAAACGCTAGATACGACAGTAAGCCCTTTTGTACGATTTGAAGCAGAAAGTAACGGTACGACCTTTAGTGCACCTATCAAAGAAGAGGAGAAACTGGCTCTGCATGCGATCGTGAACGGTAAAGCCTTCATCAATGATGGATGGATCGATATAGGGGATAGTATCATGGGATACACATTGAAATATGTAGGAACTAGAGGTGTGGTACTGCGGGATGGAAATCACATTAAGAAATTATTTCTCCACGAAAAAAGAGATAATTTCATTAAGTTAGAAGAAAGGTAAGAGAATGAAAAAAGTACAAACATCAGGGGTTAGGTTTCTTATAGTATTGATGATGCTGTTAGGCTTTACGCATAATCTCTCAGCGGGGGACTGTTCTACAAAATTATTTAGTGTGACGATCGACAGTAAATTGACGATCGGGGATGTGATCGATAATCTGGCCGATACATGCGGATTGAGTGTGATCGTAAAAGATGATGAAGCAAAAATGCGTATGAACAAAAAACTCTATTATGTGAAATTGAAAAACAGCACCTTAAAAGGTTTTTTAAATACGGTACTGAAAGACAATGACTTGAATTATACTTTAAGCGGGAACAAGCTTACGATATCATATTTGATCACGCGTACCTTCCGTATACACTACATTTCAGGGGAGAGAAAGGGAACAAGTACTGCTAACGTGACTATCGCAGGTACAGAAGATTCAGGCCAGATGGGCGGAAGAAGCGGTGGAGGCGGCGGAGCTAATCAGAACAAGTCAATGTCTAAAACAGGCATAGAGATAGAAAGTACGGATGAGTTCCAGTTCTGGAAGACAGTGGAGGCTGAAGTACAGCGTATCCTGATTGGTGCAGCGGATGGCAGTACGCACTATACAAGATCAGGAGATACCTGGACAGGACCGGATGGTAAGGTATGGGAGTATAATCCTTTAGCACCGGTGGTCAATCCGGATGCCGGAATGGTGACGGTCACAGGTACGAACAGGCAGAT
>NZ_DATCSP010000039.1:0-42936 GCF_036568385.1 Sulfurovum sp.
GCTGAAGGTGAATTAGTAGATTCAGTTTTTGCAGGTATCCTGCTGGATATCACACCGGAAATAGATGATAACGGTATGATCACTTTAAAGATCAACCCATCTATTTCAGATACGCTAGAGACTGTTACAGCAAGCTCAGGATCAAGAACGATCCCACCTGATTTAGTTAAACAACAGATTGCTTCAGTGATCAAAGTTAAAGATGGACAGCACGCTATTCTGGGAGGATTGATCTCGAGTCAAACTGGATTTAAAGACAACCATGTCCCTCTATTGGGAGATATTCCGGGACTGGGTATGCTCTTTAAACGACAGGAAAAAATTAATAAAGTGGAAGAGCTGGTATTTATTATCACTCCGCACATCGTTAAACATGCTAAATCAGTTTCATTAAAAGATTTAGGATATACAAAGCTTAATGAAAAGTAGATATGAGGCTGCTAAGAATGTATTCGTTGATTCAGTAGATATCGACGACTACATTGATCTGGATTCTTCAGTCACGGCTTTTGAAAAATTGCAACACAGCATGAACAAGCCACTGAAGATGATCTTGCTTTTTGGTAAGCCCGGTACAGGGAAAAGTATATTGTTGCATCGTGTCCAGCAAAAACTGAAACATCAAAAAGAGATTCATTATTTTGATACCCCTGCGATCAATGAAAAAGAGTTTTTTCATAAACTGTTCAAGATCTTAACAAAAAGAGATTTGCCGAGAAACACAGAAGTGAATTTTGCTTCATTGGTTGAGTTCTGCAAAAAACTCAGAGGTAAGAGAGAGATCATCATCTTGCTTGATGAAGCGCAAATGTATAGCCCTGAAATGATGGAAAAGATCCGGCTGCTTTCTGACAGCCGCGCCATCAAATTTGTGGTTTCTTTACATAAGACGGAAGATGAAGACCTGATCGCCAAACAGCATTTTCAGTCTCGTATATGGGAAGTGATAGAATTGAAAAATGCGAGCAAAGAGGACCAGACTGCTTATATACATAAAAAACTCTTAAAAAAGAATCTCTTTGAGATCGCAAACAGTATCAAAGAAAAAAATATGAAACTCATTCACAAATACACCAAAGGAAACTATAGAGAGTGTAATAAGCTGCTGTTTACGATATTTGAAATTTGTGAATTTTATGATAAAAACGAACCTTCAAAGGTCAATTATTCGAAGGTGCCTCAAAAGATCATTGAAATGGCTGCATTGAAGTTAGGATATATTCATGTATGATATCAGGCAATTGGAAGCCGAATGGAAAAAATACAGGAACAAAAAGTTAAGAGTCTGGTATATAGCTTTGATCGTTCTTGTGCTCCTTGGTATTGTTGTGATCATTTCTATCAATAGTGCAAAAACAGATTTCACTACAGTAAAAGGGTATTTTCAAAGTTCAAAAGATGCTTCGACGGTGCGGCAACAGTCAAACAGCAGAGCGGTTTTGGATGAGAGCGGTCTGCAGAGAACTGTCTTGCTTGACAGTCCGATTGAAGGACTTGAAGTCGAAGATCGTGTCATCGAAGTGCAGGAAAGTGCGGAGAGGAAGTCTCCTGGTATCGTGGTTGATGTACCAATACTTGACGATGATACAGGACCGATAGAGACTGGAGCGGCTGGCGGTAGGAAAAAAGTGCATTTGGAGATCATCGAATCCACGAGCGCTTCCGCATACAAGGATGTGGAAAACAGGTTTTATAAATCTGAAGATATCAATGATGCACTGTTTTTGGCAAGGACGTATTACGACAGCGGTAATTATAAAAAGGCGGAACAATGGGCGTTGCAGGCAAACAGGCTGGATGAAAGTCTTGAAGAGAGTTTGCTGTTATTTGTGAAATCAAAAGTAAAACTGGGCAATAAAAATGAGGGGATCTCTATCTTGACGAGCTATCTGAAAAGATCGAATTCTGAGGAAGCACAAAAGTTATTGTATCAGATTGAAAATGATAAGTTCTAGAACGAAATTGCGTAGTGGATGTTATACGTATCAGTTATATTATGGAGTGTTAAATGGTAAAACTCATTGAGATCATGCTTAAGGAAAATCTTATTACTAAAGATGCAATTTCTGCACTGGTAAGAAGCAGACCTCCTAAAAAGATTTCTTTTGCAAACCTTTTGGCAGAAGAGATGACCGATCTTCATACGGTAGAGATCTTTTTAGCCAAGAAGATAAGGCAGGGTGTGATCACTCTGGCCCATCTTGAAAAGATAGAAGGGATCAACATCATTCCCATTATAGAAGAGGTGGCTAAGTCCCTGCATGTGGAGTTTGTAGATCTAGATGATGTCGAAATTGACATGAAGCTCTTTTCAAAAGTTCCCTATAGTCAATTGCGTAAGTATAATATCATTCCTATAGAAGAAAATGATCTGAATGTAAGGATCGTATTTGATGATCCGCTCGACATGGCAGCACAGGATGCTATACAGAGGCTTTTTCCTAAAAAACCTATACGAATTGCCATTGCCAAACCCAGCCAGATACGTCAACATCTGCAGCGGTTGGAGATCAATGAAAGTATCAAAGGTTTGGTTGGAGATATTCGTAAGGACCTCGCGCAAGATGGAAAGGTCGACGAAAAAGCAGATGAGTCTCCCGCCGTTCTCAAACTGATCGATGTGATCTTGAAATCAGCCATATTTGCAGGTGCGAGTGATATCCATATCGAAGCCATGGAGATAAACTGTATCGTAAGATTCCGTGTAGATGGTATACTGCGCCAAAGTTTTACCTTTGACAAAGATATCTTTAGTCCTTTGGCATCACGGATGAAACTGCTTTCAAACCTGGATATTGCAGAAAAAAGAAAACCGCAGGATGGCAGGTTCTCTACAGTGGTCTCCCAAAAAGATTTTGATTTCAGGGTCTCAACACTGCCGACCATCTTTGGGGAGTCCATCGTTCTTCGTATTTTGGACAAATCCAAAGCAATGATCAGGCTTGAAGATGCAGGTATGAGCAAATTCTGTTATGACAGGTTCTCTGAAGCGATCAAAGTGCCCTATGGGATCGTCTTGGTGACAGGTCCTACGGGATCGGGTAAAACGACGACGCTCTATGGGGCATTGAATGCGATCAAAGATGTCAAAGATAAGATCATCACGGTAGAAGACCCGGTAGAGTATCAGATGGCAGGGCTGCAGCAGGTACATGTCAATGCCAATATAGGCTTGAGCTTTGCGGATGCACTTCGATCCATATTGAGACAGGACCCCGACAAGATCATGATAGGGGAGATCAGGGATAAAGAGACCCTGAGGATCGCTATTCAGGCGGCACTGACAGGTCACCTTGTGCTCTCTACGCTGCATACCAATGATGCGATCTCCGCGGTGACAAGGATCTTGGATATGGGCATTGAAGAGTATCTGGTCAGCGGTGCGTTGGTCGCGATACAGGCACAAAGGCTGGTGAGAAAAATATGTCCCCACTGTAAACGGGAAGCAGTACTGGATCTGGCACTGCAAAAATCGGTAGAAGAGTACCTTCCGGAAAATCCTACGTTCTATATAGGTGATGGATGTAAAGAGTGTGGACTTACTGGATATGCAGGAAGGGAAATGATATCTGAAGTGTTAACGGTCAGTGAAACCCTCTCCCGTATGATCGCAAACAATGCATCCAAAGAGGAGTTGACAACACAGGCTGAGGAAGAAGGGTTTATCACGATGTTTGAAGATGGTATCCATAAAGCATTAGAAGGTAAAACGACGATTGCAGAAATTTATAGAGTAGCGAGGTTGTAAGATGAAATATTTTAGTGTAACGGTAATGGAAAAGGGTAAAAGACGACAAGAGATAGTAAAAGCTTCAAATAAGATGGCAGCGGTCAACCTTGCCAAGAACAAATTTCCGAGTACGATGGTAACGAAGGCAGTGGAGACAGCTGCACCATTAGAGGATACTTTGTCCAATCTTTTTGATGCATTGAAAAAAACCGCCAAGTCAAAGATACCGCTGAATGATAAAATATCAACGATACGCCAAATAGCGGTTATGACAGATGCGGGTATTCCGATCAACGACACCTTGATGGAGGTGGCTGAAAATACGGAAAATGCACAGCTGAAAGAGATATACAAAACGATCAACAAAGATATTAACTCCGGTAACAGTATTTCAGACGCGATAACGCCTTATACGGAGGAGTTCGGGCATGTGGCCATAGCGATGACAAACTTGGGTGAGAGAACGGGTAATATTTCCGAGTCGTACCATAAGCTCGCAGATATACTTGAAAATATCAGGGACAACACAGCGAAATTCAAAAAAGCGATACGTACACCTTTGATCACTTTGGCGGCTATGGGGATCGCTTTCACTATTTTGATCATGGTGGTCGTCCCTAAATTTAAAGATATATTTGACAAGTTTAAAACAGAGCTTCCTATTCCAACGCAGATACTTCTTAAACTGGAGTGGGCATTCAGCAATTACGGGGTACTGATCCTCTTTATTCTGTTTGCCATGATCTTTGGTGTCAAATTTTTCTATAAGAACAATAAAGAGTTCAAATATCAAATGGATAAGATACTGATCCATCCACGCTTTTACCTGATCAATAAAGCGATCTTCCTTTCCACGATGCATAAATATAATTTGGTATTTGGCGAATTGGTCAAATCGGGTATCCCTGTATCTGAAGCCTTGGAAACTGCTGTCGGGATGGTAGACAATGCAGCGATCAAAGAGAAGTTGCTGACGGTCAATGCCAATATCGGCCGTGGTATGAGCCTTGCAGAGGCATTCCAGATCACTGGTCTTTATGAGAATATGCTACTTCAAATGATCAAAGCCGGTGAGGCGGGTGGACAATTGGATGCGATGCTGGATAAGGTGACGGACTATTATGATATGAAGTTCCAGGATCTGATCGATAACCTTTCAACCTATATAGAACCGATCATGATGTTCTTCATTGCAGGTTTGGTACTTTTGATGGCCTTGGGAATTTTCATGCCGATGTGGGATCTTGGAAAAGCGGTCAAAAATTAGCAGACAAACCTATAGAGTCTACACTCTATAGGTTCTATAATATAATTTTAAAGCCTATGGTGCCTAATGGCCTTTTCTAGATCTTCCATGGTATCTATACCAAAGCTCTCTGTTTTCACCTCTGTCATCGCCACTTCATAACCGTGATAGAGGGCCCTGAGCTGCTCCAGTTTTTCTATCTCTTCAAGCGGTGCAGGTTCCAGCATACAAAAATTCCGTAACGATCTTACCGTAAATCCGTAAATGCCCAAATGTCCCTTGTAGGCATTAAAGTGATGATCTCTTGGGTAAGGTATTTTTGCTCTTGAAAAATAGAGTGCAATGCCATCACTATCGGTGATCACTTTTACGATATTCGGATCATCCGCTTCCGGATTGGAGATCGTTTTGTAACAGGAGTTCATCAGGATACGCTCATTGTCCTGATGTTTCTCGGTAAGATCGTATATAGCCTGTACGACCTCTGTTTCGATGAAAGGTTCATCCCCCTGCACATTGATGATGATCTCGTTCTCATCCAGGTCCAACTTCTGTGCTGCTTCATAGATACGGTCTGTACCGCTTTGATGTTCCGAGGATGTCAGTATGGCCTGTATGCCATGTTCTCTAGCGATATCTATGACCTCCTGTGAGTCTGTTGCAATGACGACATCATCTATGCCTTCAACCGCTTTGGCAGTTCTTACCACCATGGGCATTCCTCCTATGTCTGCCAGGACCTTATTGGGGAACCGGCTAGACCCTATACGTGCGGGAATAATGATCATAGGTATCCTTTCTTTTTTACTTAAACTAATTTTACACTTTCTATGCTAAGATACAACAACGTAATTGAAAAGGTATGGAATGAAACAAGCGTTATTTCTTTTAAATATGGGTGGCCCCAATAGTTTAGACGAAGTAGAACTATTTTTATATAATATGTTTTCAGATAAAAATATTTTACCCACGAATCCTGCGACACGTGCACTGGTCAGAAAGATCATTATCTCCAAACGATTGGATGAAGCGAAAGAGAGCTATGCCCACTTAGGCGGCAAATCGCCTCTGGCAGATCTGACACAGGAGCTGATAGAAAAGCTCAAAGCCAAATTGGATATGCCTATCTATGCGGCCATGCGCTATGTACCGCCTTTCGCACAGGAATCGCTGATGAAATGCAAGGAGGAGGGGGTTGAAGAGCTTTTGCTTTTTCCGCTCTATCCGCAGTATTCGACCACGACCACACTCTCCTCTTATGAAGACATCGTATCCAGGTGCAAAGCGTTGGATTATCATCCCAAGATCACCGTACTGGCGTGTCAGTATTATGATGACACCGACTACATCAAAGCCAGTGTGGAACAGATAGAAAAAGCGATCGACGGGAAAGAGAGTGTGGAGTATGACCTGCTTTTATCGGCCCATGGATTGCCTTTGAGCATCATTAAAGCCGGGGATCCCTATCAGCGGCAGGTCGAAGCGAACGTGAGTGCCATAAAAACGCTGCTCGATATCAAAGGACTGCATTTCAAAAATGTGAAGTTGGTGTATCAATCCAAAGTGGGCAACGCCTCATGGCTCGAACCAAACCTTGTCGATGTGTTGCGTCATCCTACGAACCGAAAAGTACTTATCTATCCGTTGGCCTTCACCATTGACAATTCTGAAACACTCTTTGAACTGGATATAGAGCATCGCGAGATTGCTGAAAAAATAAAATATGATGATTATATCGTGGCAGCATGTATGAACAGCAGCGAGCCTTTTGTCAATTTGATCGTGAAGTATGTAGACAGACACAGGTCAGGAAAACATACCGGTACATTCCCTTGTGCTGATTGCACGGTGTGTCTTTGCTGTGGCGCAGCAAAACGCTATGAGGCGGACACGGCAGCATCCTGAATCGTAGGAACTTGATGGTCACCGTAAATTCACAAACCACCTGCATCACAGAGGTCAACCGCTCCAAATTCATCACATTGCTTGTACCTATATCCAAGTATGAGGGGCTGCAGGAAGCGTTGAAAAAAGCGCACCCAAAGGCCAGTCATGTCGTCTATGCATTCAGGTATCTCAATGAGTTTGACCAGGTTGTGGAAAACAGCTCTGATGACGGAGAGCCCAAAGGGTGTGCCGGTATTCCGTCACTGAATGTGCTGCGCGGGGAGGGGCTCATTAACTGTGCTGTGCTGACAGTGCGTTATTTTGGAGGAATCAAGCTTGGGACCGGGGGTATGGCAAGGGCCTATGCGTTATCTGTGAAAAATGCACTCAAGGAAGCGACATCGGTAGCTTACGAGAAAGAGGTTGCAACACGGTTCTCGACCCATTATAATGAAGTGGATAAGATACTTTATAGACTTAAACAGCTGGATCTGACAAACTATGAGCGTGATTTTGGTGTGGATAAGGTGGATTGGAAAGTGACGGGAAGCGAAGAGAAGATCGACAGGCTGAAAAGCGAAGAGGGACTCTAAGGAGATCTAGTCCTTAGAGTGCTTCTTCATCCTCTTCCCCCGTTCTGATACGGATCGTTTTAGAGATGTCAGAGACAAAGATCTTGCCATCACCGATCTTTCCGGTTTTGGCAGCTGTTTTGATGGCGTCTATCGTTTTGTTCAGATACTCATCATTGCTCACCACGATCTCCAACTTTACCTTGGGTATGAACTCCACGACATACTCCGCACCTCTGTAGAGCTCCGGGTGTCCCTGTTGTCTTCCGTACCCTTTGACCTCAGAGACGGTCATCCCTTCGATACCCGCTTCTACCAGGGCGTCTTTTACCTCTTCAAGTTTAAATGGTTTGATGATCGCTTCAATTTTTTTCATACGTTATCTCCTTATATACTGCGTTTAAATTCAGGATATGACTCTATACCACACTCCGTAGCATCGATCCCCTCTAACTGCTCTTCATCACCTGCACGAAGTACAAAGATCTTGTTGATACTATATATTGTAATCCACGAAAGTGGAAAAACAATAATACCTACTACAAGTATACCTTTTAATTGTGTCCAGATGCTTACATCTGCTACAAAAATACCTACTGCCAGCGTACCCCAGATCCCATTGACCAGGTGTACGGAGAGGGCACCTACGGGGTCATCCATTCTAAACTTATCAAAGATAGGTACAAACAGAACGACCAGAGCACCGCCAACCGCACCGATCAAAACAGGGGTATGGATATCATACAGGTCCGGCCCTGCAGTGACCGCTACGAGTCCGCCAAGTGCACCATTGAGTATGACCGTGATATCGAATTTTCTATATCTAAAATAGGTCAGGAGCCATCCGCTGATCGCACCTGCAAGTCCGGCCGTATTCGTATTCATGATGGTCAATGCAACCGCATCGGCGTTCTCTTTGGACGAGATCGTACCGACCGATCCGCCATTAAACCCGAACCAGCCTATCCAAAGCAGCAGTGCACCCAGGGTCACCAAGGGAATATTGGATGCCGGGATGACGCGGACGATATCATCTTTATATCTGCCGCGTCTTGGTCCCATGATCAGGATGGCTGCAACCAGTGCCCACCCTCCGGTAGAGTGGATGACCGTGGAACCAGCAAGGTCATGAAGCCCTGAGATATCCAATACGGTTCCCGATAGAAAGTTCGAGCCCCAGGTAATGTTCACAATCGTCGGATAGATAAAGGCTCCTACAAGTACAGTAAAGATGGCCAAAGGCAAGATACGGGAGCGTTCACTGACACCACCGCTCATAATGTTGATCACCTTACCGACAAAGGCCATTTGAAACATAAAAAATGCCCATTTGCTCATACCGTTCTGATGATCCCAACTTCCAAATGCATACTCGTAGCCTATCAGTAGAAATGCCAAGGATGCTATGGCATAGATCATCACGTTCACAGTCAGTACCGATGTGACATTTTTTGTACGTACCAACCCGGCTTCGAGCATGGCAAAGCCAGGTACCATAAAAATGATAAGCGTCATTGCAAAGAGTGCAAAGAACGTATCAATGATATAATGTATTTCCATTGTGAGTACTCCTGGGATTGTTTGATCTATAGTGTATCTTTTTCTTGAGAAATAGTGAAAGGGGAAGTTGCTTTATTATAAAGCAATTTGAAGTGTTCGTAAAGGCAAGTGGTGAATAAAGTGTTTAAATTTTAATCAGCTTGCGCTAAGAACGGAAGGCAGCCAGAGCGATGCTCCGGCGCATATACTACAGTGCGTCAGCATCCGTTTCGTCTGTTCTGATACGGATCACATGATCGATGGTACTTACAAAGATCTTACCGTCACCGATCTTGCCTGTTTTAGCCGTTTCACTGATGGCCTTGATCGCGATATCGGCATACTCATCGGTACTTACAACGATCTCTATCTTGATCTTGGGGATGAACTCCACCACATACTCTGCCCCTCTGTAGAGCTCTGAGTGCCCCTGTTGTCTTCCGTACCCTTTGACTTCAGAGACCGTCATCCCTTCGATACCGGCTTCTACAAGCGCTTCTTTGACATCTTCCAGTTTAAATGGTTTGATAATTGCTTCGATTTTTTTCATACTATTTCCTTTCTACGTTTAGGGTAGTAAATTCTTACGAATTTACCACATTTTCTCCGTGAACTACTTCATCAAGACCAGCTGATTCCGTTTCTTCATCTACTCTTGCACCACCAGTGATGGCTGAAGCGATATAGTAAACGATGATCGTACCGACAAGGGTAAAGAGTCCGACAACGACGACGGATTCAACTTGAACCATGAATTGTCCCATTCTGTCACCACTCTCTTTAAGCGGACCGTCCCAGAGCAGATCTTTGTCATCCAGTGCAAGCAGACCAGTTGCAAGTGCACCCCAAAGACCTGCCAGGAAGTGGATCCCGAATGCATCGAGAGAGTCATCATATCCAAGTTTTTTCTTCAATGTGACCACACCGAAGAAGGCAATGAGTGAACCAACGATACCTATTACAAATGCACCGCCAACGCTGACAAACCCGGCAGCCGGCGTGATCGCCACCAGACCGGCAATGATACCTGAAGCAATGCCAAGCAGTGTAGGCTTTTTAAAGACAAACCACTCAAGAAGCATCCATGTCACAGCAGCCGCAGCAGTGGCAACCGTTGTGGTCATGACAGCCAGACCAGCGATAGCGTTCGCACCGAATGCTGAACCACCGTTAAATCCGTACCAACCGAACCACAACAGAGCCGCACCTACCGCAGTAAGAAGAATACTGTATGGTTTCATCGCCACTTTAGGGTAACCGGCTCTTTTACCGATCAAGAGAGCAAGTACGAGACCGGCCAGACCGCCGTTCATGTGTACCACTGTACCACCGGCGAAATCAAGAGCACCCGCATCAAACAGAAGTGCACCGTCGCCACCCCATACCATATGGGTAATAGGCGCATAGACAAGAAGGCCCCAAAGTACCACAATAACGATCCAGGTCGAGAACTTCATACGTTCGATCACAGAACCTGCAGCGATCGCTACCGTAATAGCCGCAAAGGTACCTTGGAATGCGATAAATACATAGGTAGGGTAGGAACCGGAAAGGTCTGTCCATTTGATGCCATCAAGCATCACATGTCCGAATCCGCCAAATACATTTTGAAGCATGGCACTTTCATTGGTGCCAAATGCGATAGAGTAACCTGCAATGATCCATACTACGAAGGCAACGACAAAAGCACCCATCACCATTGCATAGGTGTTGAGTACATTTCTGCTTCTGGTCATACCGCCATAGAAGAGTGCCAGTCCTGCCGGTGTCATAAGAAGTACCAATGCTGTAGATACCATCATCCATGCTGTATCACCTGTGTCCAGTTTATCTTCTGCAAAAGCGAAGATAGGCAAAAACATTGCCATCAGAGCCGAAAGTTTTAATTTCATGCTATTTCCTTTAAATTTATTTTTACAAGACAATAGTAACATGATTGATGATATTTTAATATTAAGGTGTGATTAATTTTTAATCAACAGAGGGATCATTGTATAAGAGGTATTTCGAGTTTGATGGCGTGTTCACTCAAAATAGGTTTGATCTGACTGATCTCTGCAAGGCTGCGTATTTCGTCATCTGTATCTGTGTAGCGGCCATTGGCTATTACAGAAAGTTGGGCAATAGATTCTTTTTTGCCGTCTATGATCACATGCTGCCCCAAGAGCAGTTTGAGAGAAATATCGATCGAATCTGATGCTCTGAAGGCATTGAGAGTCTTTCTCAAGAGTTTAGAAAAGTTATTTTGGTCTATTTTCAAAGAGGGAAGGTCCTGGTCGGTCAGGAGTTTCAGCGGGTTTGTGTTTTTTGTTTTGAAGAGTGCAATGTTCGCTTCCAGCAGAATGTTGATATCGGTGGTAATAAGTTTGTCTTTTTCTATTTTACGTTTTGATCTGATACGAGGCTTATTGTATAAACGCAACGAGATCTGTTCTTCATTTTCATAGCCTACTGTGATGGCATGAAAGGAAAAACTGTCATAATTCAGAGACAGTGTGGTCGTCTTGTACCCAAAACTCTGAGGCGCGTAGGCTAAAGAAATATCATACAGCTCAGCTTTTGTCACATACCCAAATAAAATTTCTGCAGCATTATTGAGATAGAGTATCTTCCCTTGATTGTTAAAAAGAATAAAAGGATTGTTGTCCCATTCTATAAAAGACTTGAAATCAATCGATGTTGTGTTCATGTATTTTCTTTCTCAATGTATTTCTGTTGATACCTAAAACCTGCGAGAGCTGCAGTTGCGAACCGAATTTTTTAAGACCGGCCTGTATCAGAGGTTTTTCATACAACCCGAGATATTCTCTGTATCCATCATTACCATCAAGGTGTTTGAGTAAGTAGTGGTAGAGCATACCTTCAATATCTTTCGCTTCCATATTTTCCTGCATCAGGTGCATAAAGACGGATCTCTTGAGACTTTTACTGTTTTTGCTGAGGTCTAAAGGGATCTCCCTGGATTCGATGGCATCCTCTTCCATCATCAGTGTTGCACATGCTTCTTTGATGAACCTGTTTTTTAAATATTCAATGTCTTCAGGGCGTTCAGAGAGTGATGGCATCATATAGATGAAAGCAAAAAGATCGTCAATGAGCTCCTGGTTACCCATGTAGTCCGCGGTGGCAATGATACGTTTATTGGTAAAATCAAGAGAACTTTGATTGCTCAGTTTTTCAAAATTGGTGATGATGAGCTCATCATTCTCTTCCAGTGCCTCCTGCACCTCTTTCTGATTTTCGCCAGAGACCAGTGGGGTATTGGGGAAAAGGTATCTCGCAAGTGATTTTTTACCTGTATGTGCGTCACCTATGATGATAGAGGAGACGAAAAGTGTCTTGGTGAGATTGAAACTTTTGATGATATGCTGTATCTTATCGGATGTGGTGAAAAATGATTCCATAATATTCTTTTCTTTTGATTATTAATTATACAGAAATTCTAATATAATTATGTTAAAATAATTCAATTTCAGTATAAAGGCACGGTATCAAAACAGCATTTAAAAGATTTTATCAGCATTTCTCTTATTTGGAATTCGAACAGGCGGTTGAATACTTTTCCATTTTAGGCGGTATGGGAAAAAATATAGAGCTGGACTATTTTGATGATGTCTTTTCGATGGTGGAGTCGAACTTTGTGCAGAACTTTGCAAAGTTTCAGGACCTTGTCTCCCCTTCGTATCTTTTGGAAAATCCTTATAGGGATATACTCATCGCAGTAGCCAGAGGGGACGGAAAGCTTTACTCGGTATTGCGCAAGGCAAAACTGAGCGAAACGCTTGGAGAGCAGCTCGTGCAGGAGCTGGTGGAGCTCAATGTCCTAAAAGTAGAGACGTCAAGAGAATCTCCGCTGCGCAGCCACCCCAAACACAAACTTAAAAAAGAGCAGCGTTCCTACAGGGTGCAGGACAAACTTCGTTTTGTGCAGCCTTTCATGCGTTTCTGGTTCGGTTTTGTGATGACGTACAAAAAAGATCTTGTTTCAGGGAAGGGTGATGCTTTTTTGGAGAATTTTGAAAAACATTATGAACGGCTGCGCTCATTGGTCTACGAACAGCTCTGTGACGCACTGCTTGTACAGCACTATGCGGATGCTTCACCCATAGTGGAGAGCGGAAGCTACTGGAACATTCATAGTGAATTTGACATCCTGGCGGTCAATAAGAACAAAAAGATCATCCTGGGAGAGTGCAAGTACAAAGAGAGGAAGGTATGCAAGAACGAACTCTCAAAACTGAAAGCCAAAGCAGAACAATCCGGGATCAATGTCGATGTCTATGCCCTTTTCTCAAAATCGGGGTTCTCCAATGAGCTTCTGCAAACAAAAGATGAGCAATTGCTTCTGTTTGACCTGGAGGATTTGAAAGTGCTCACTGGCTAAGTGAGCCCGTAGTTTCTCCCCGCCCGTACTCAGGTCTTCTTTCGGTTCTAATGCCTGTTTTTTGCTTCAAGCCACTGTTGAAACAGTTTGTTCTCTATCAGTCCTACCTTGGCAGCGGTCATCAGGTTGTTGGTTTTATAGTATTCAAGCAGCTCTTCCGGGTCCTGGCCGGTCATCATTGCCTGGATCTCAAGTGCGGAAAGTACCTCTTGGTCACTTACGTCGACACCTTCTTTCTTCGCCAGCGCATCGACGATCAGGGCAGCTTTGACGGAATCTCTGGCTTCGCCCCTGAGCGTATCTCTGAGTTCATTGAACTTTTCCTTGTCTTCTTTGTAGCGTGCATGTTCCTCCTGGCTCATGCGCTGTGCCCTCTCATTGATCTTGGCATCTATCTCTTGTTCCACGACGTTGTTAGGCAGAGTAAAGTCGAACTTTGTAAGCAGTCCCCTGATGATCTGTGGTTTTAACGTTTCATTGTAAAGGTTCGAGAACTCCTGAGTGAGGATCTTCTCGGCCATTTTTGCTTTCAGGGTATCCAGGGTGGCATTCTCATTGCCGAGTATCCTTTGCGCCAGGGCATCGTTGAGCTCTATGCGTTTTTGTTCCCGGATCTCATGCAGTTTCACTTTGAACTCGGTCTCCTGTCCTGCCAAAGCTTTTGACTGGTAGTCCTGCGGGAAGGTGATCTTGACGGTTTTTTCTTCATTCGTTCTCCACCCGATCATCTGTTCTTCAAAGCCCGGAATGAACGTTTTGGAACCGACCTTGAGGTTGTATTTCTCCGCACTGCCGCCCTCCAGGGCTCTGCCGTTTAAAAAGCCTTCAAAGTCAATGACAACAAGGTCGCCGTTCTGCACCGCTCTTTCTTCTTTGATCTTTTCGAACGGGGCGTGTTGTACGGCCATCTCTTCCAGTTTGGCATCTACGGCTTTGGGGTCTATGGTCGGCTTGGTATAGCTTGGCACGATGTCCATATAGGCGACACTGGTATCTATCTCCGGGCGAGTGGAGATCTCTACTTCGAGGAAGAGGCCGTTTTCCTGTTCCTCATACGTTTTAAAGCTGGGCTGGCCCAACATTTCATCCTGTGTCACCTTTGCTTCCTTCATGCCTCTCTCTATGAAGTCATGCAGTATCTGACCTTCGGCCTCACGCTGGAAGGTACTGTCGTCTGCAGCATTCTCTTTTCCTGCCTGCGCCCGCAGTTCGGAGATCTTCTCTTGAATGACGTTATGGGGAATGGTACCTCGGAGGGTGATGTTGATATCATCTCTCTTTTCTACTGTAAGGAGCATCAGCGTTTGTCCAGACCAAGCATTTTGCCAAAAAGTTTATCCTGCGTGAGTCCCATTTTTGCAGCGGTCATCAGGTTGTTCTCTTTGTAGTAGTTCACAAGCTCCTGTGCATCCTGACCTGACATCATTGCCTGGTAGTAGAGTGCGGAGAGAATTTCCTGGTCATCTGCTTCAAGCCCTTCTTTTTTAGCCAGGGCATCGACGATAAGCGCCGTTTTAATGGTATCTCTTGCTTCGGCTCTCAGACTCTCTCTGAGTGCATGGAACTTCTCTCTGTTCTCGCTTAACGCTTTTCTCTCCTCTTCGCTCATCTGCTGGATGCTTTCAGTGACCTTCGCGTCGATCTCCTGTTCCACGATATTGCGGGGGAGAGTAAAGTCGAATTTGGTCAGAAGCCCTTTGATCAGCAAAGGTTTGAGCTGGTCATTGTAGAACTGTGAGAGTGCCTGTGACATGATCTGGTCGGCCAGTTTTTTCTTCAGCGTCTCCAGGGTCGCTTTCTCATCGTTGAGAATTCGCTGCGCGAACGCATCATCCGGCTCGATGGCCTTCTGTTCCTGGATCTCATGCAGTTTTACTTTGAATTGCGCTTCCTTCCCTGCCAGCTCTTTGGACTGGTACTCTTCAGGAAAGGTCACGGTGATCGTTCTTTCCTCTCCGTACTCCATACCGATCATCTGAGCTTCAAAACCCGGGATAAAGGCGTTGGAACCGATCTTCAGGTTGAACTTCTCGGCACTGCCGCCTTCAAATGCGACCCCATCCACGAACCCTTCAAAGTCAATGACCGTGACATCTCCATCTTCTACCGCTCTGGGTGTTTCGATCGGAGTGAACGGCGCTTGCTGCACAGCCATCTGATGGAGTCTTTCTTCGACCTCTTTGGGGTCTGCATCAGGTACTGTAAAGGTAGGAATGATATCGGTGTAATCTACGCTGGTATCGATCTCCGGGTTGGTGGAGACGGATATTTCAAGATAGAGGCCATTGTCTCTTTTTTCATATTTGTTGAACCCCGGCTGTCCCAGGATCTCTTCTAGATCGATGTTCGCTTCTTTGAGTCCGGATTCGATGAATTCCGTCAGCACTTCGCTCTCCGCTTTTTGCCGGATCTTCTCATCACTGACCGTTTCGGAGCTCTCTTTGGCCTCTTTTTCCGCTTCCTCTTTGAGCTTGGCAAACTTCTCTTCAGTCATATTATTGTCGATGATGCCGCTAATGATAAGGTTGATATCATCGATCTTTTCTACTGTAACGTTCACTGCTATCCTTTAGTATTTAATGCCGCGATTTTAACTAAATAGTCTAAAACTAACTTTTCCCGCACGCTGCTGCTGTATTGGAGAGACCGGCTTCTGGCCTTCTCCCCGCTAAAAACCTGTACTGAGGAGAGGGGGTAAAATCGTGCCATTTCCTGTCTGGACATCCAAGTAATTATAAGGTAAAATCCGGTTCTAATCTTTTTATGGTATTTTAGCATGCATGAATTTCAGCTAAACCCCTGATTAAAAATACAAAGTAAAGAATACGAAAATGAATAACGGTCAAGATTATATTAAAGTGGCGAACAAGCTCAGAAAAGCACTGACAAAAGAGTTGTTTGGCCAAGACAGAGCGATCGAAGCGATTGTCAATAGTGTAAAAAGCAATATCGTAACCAACAAAAGTGCACCCAAAGCAACCTATCTCTTTTTGGGCTCACCCGCAACGGGTAAAACCTATCTGGCCGAGCTGATGACGAAGAACTTTGACGGCTATAAGATCAGAACCTTCGATATGACACAGTACCACGAGCAGAACGGTGGAGAACTGTACGGATATCCAAAAGGATGGTCAGGGTACAGTGTAGGGCAGCTGACCGGTTTTGTGCATGACAACCCCAAATCGATCATTGTCCTGGATGCTTTTGAAAAAGCGGACAACGTGATACAGACGAACCTGCTCTCCATCTTTGAAGGCGGAATGATGAGGGATGCCTGCGGCTGGGACAAACTGACCGACCAGCCGTGTAATGACGCGGAAGAGAAAGTATACACTGAGGACAATGCCAACTTTATCGTTGATTTCAGGGAGACGATCTTCATCATCACCTCCAGTCTGGGAGAAGAGCTGTATTCGGACAACAAGTTCGTGAAACTCATTGAGGATGATTACATTCAGGCGGAATCGATGATCCTTGAGGCACTGAAAAGAGAAGAAAAAACCAATATCAAAACGGGCGGGATGCAAAAAGCGATCATACCTGAACTGATCTCACGTTTTTCCCAGGCCACGATCGTCCTGTTCAATAAATTGAACTATCCTGCCTACGAATCGATAGGTGAAAAAGCGTTTCTGGAATATGAAAGGGTCTTCAGAGAGAACTACTCGATCGGTTTTAATGTGGACAAGAACTTCAGTAATTTTCTAAAAACACAGATCCTTATTTTCGCCCCCGAATTGGATGCGAGAAGACTGAAAAACAAAATAGGGGAAATGTTCTTTACCAAGGTCACAGACTACATGATGACGTTGGGAGAAGAGGCAGACAAGTATAAAGAGATCAAAGTGTCGCTCTCCAAAAAGTGTATCGATTTCATCGATGAAAATATCGTGCCGCTGATAGAAGATGACAAACTGGTCAAAGAGCTTTTCCGAAAAAATATCAAGTTGGAACTCGATGAGGGGTTCAGCGCGAGAGGTTCTGTGATCACCTATAAGGTCAAAGACTGCCGGTTCAAACAGGTGAAACGTATCAAGGATTTCAGCGAGGATGGACTGGTGTTCGATATCCCTGATGTCTCATTTGACGATATCGCGGGACATACCAATGCCAAGATGAGGCTGCATGAAGTGATCAACTTTTTAAAAGACCCGAAACTGCTCAAAGAGTTCAATGTCCAGCCTCCCAAAGGAATGCTTCTCTATGGCCCTCCGGGAACAGGGAAGACACTTTTGGCCAAAGCCTTCTCGGCTGAAGCGGAGCTCCCTTTTATCTCTATCACAGGGGTTGAGCTGTTGCAGCTCGATAAGATCAAAAAGGTCTTTGCAAAGGCCAAAGAGTATGCACCGGCCATTATCTTTATCGATGAGCTGGATACGATCGGGATACGGGGAAAAGACAATACCCGTGAAGTGCAGATCAACAAGTTCCTGGCAGAAATGGACGGTTTTTCCAATAAACCCGATGAGCATATCTTTATCATCGCAGCGACAAACTATAAGGAGAATATCGACAGTGCCATCATCAGACCGGGAAGGATCGAGATACATATCAAGGTAGATGACCTGGACAAAGATGCCAGAAAATATTTCCTTAACAAGATCATCAAGAACAAGCCGACAAGCGGCAAATTCGACATGAACAAGCTGTTGACCTACACCGCGGGTATGACAGGTGCGGAACTTGAACTGGTCAGTAAAGAGGCATCGTTCTACTGTATCAGACACAATCTGCCTGCGATCACCCAGGAGATATTGATCAAACAGATCAACACCATCAAGTATGGAGAGAAGATCTCACATGTCTCCAACGAAGAGGTATTTAAAAAGACCGCCATCAGAGAAGCGGCACATACCATCATCTCAAAAGTACTGATGCCTGAAGTGAAAATAAGACAGATATCGGTAACGCCGCGAAATAATAAAAACGGCTTCATCAGCAATAATTTTGAAGACAACCAGACGAATATGACGATCGAAGATATCAAAAACAGGATCTGCGTATCACTGGCCGGAAGGATCGCACAGATCAAAAAGTACGGAACGGTCTACGGAATGGATATGGAAGGCTCTCCAGATCTGCAGCATGCGATCAATGATGCCTATATGGCCATCACACACTATGGTATGGATGACGAGGTGAAATACCTTTCGATCAAAGGCAATAGAGATAAAACCTCAGAGACAGATACCGGCCGATATAACCATACAAAGATCGATGATGCACTGCAAAGATGGATGGTCGAAGGGGAACAAAAAACACGTAAACTGATAGACGACAATTGGGATAGGATCGAACGGCTGTCAAACCAGCTGCTTGATCATGAAATCCTCTATGAGGATGAGTTGGAGACAGTTTAAGGATATGGGCCTGGGTAAAAGACCCATGCCTATAGAACTACAGGTATAGTTCTATCTAGAGGGGTATTTACTCGTAACCGTGTGCTACAGTATGGATCTCTTCCATGAACTGCTCAATATAGAAGGTCACAAGGTTTGCCAGATCTTCCGGTGTTTTTTCAAGATAGTTTGGTTTGATAGGTATCTTCTGCTCTCGGTTCTCTGTTCCGTTCACGACATACTTCAGCAGGACATAGGGATCACCCGACTTCGTATCATGAACGCCGTTTCTTGTGATCTCTTCAGGGATATAGTAATCAAGCGCGATATCCGGATCTACTAAGACGTTATTGACAAGTTCTACAACTTTTTCTAATTTTTCTTTCATTGCTTGTTGCATATTATTTCTCCTTATGATTGATAGTACCTAGTATTGGCTCCACAGAGATGCTCTGCGAAAACCATACCAACGCTTTAGCCTAAAAACGGTGCGAGTGCCTCTTTAGCCCATCTCTACAGAGTCTATCTCTGTTTTGAACTGCTCGATGGAGAAAGTGACCATATCGGCTATCTTTTCAGCGGAATAAGGAAGATAGGTTCTGCCTAAACGGATCTTTCGCTCAGGAACAGTATATTCACTTACCACATATTTCACCAAAATGTAAGGGTCACCCGAAAGATCACCAGGCTCTTTGGATCCGCTCGGTATGTCACAACTGTCTGCTGTGGTCGCTACCTCAGGTATACAATATTCAATATCAATATCAGGGTCAGCCATCACATTGTTTACAAGTGCTACGACCGCCTCCAGTTTTTCTTTAAGTGCTTTTTCCATTATTCTTACTCCTTAAATAATATGACTCATTTTTAATGATGAGCATGAAGTATGATCGTGACAGAGATGATACCTTGAGAGGCATCTCTACCCCAACTCCATAATACATTGTAGCAAAAAAAATTAAAGAATTAAATAAAAATTAATGAATAAAACAGAAGGCAGTGCTTGCGGGCAGTAGGTGGAAAAAGTTTAGTATGGAGCAGAGGAGGAGGATACCGGGGTGACAGCTCTCCTAGCGGGCTTTGTTGATATGCTTGAGATGTCTGCTGTAGCTGTCGGTAAAGTCATGCAGACCCTCGGAATTCTTCATAAAATAGAGGTAGTTGGTCTTTGCCGGCTTCATGGCGGCTTTCAGCGCATCCAGACTTACGGCACCGATAGGCGAGGGTGGAAGTCCTTTGTACTTATAGGTGTTGAAACGGCTGGTATCGTTCTTGATGCGTTCCGGAGTCACCTTGATGTGTGAGTATTTCCCGTAGTTGAGCGTGCCGTCCATCTGCAAAGGCATGTCACGTTTCAGGCGGTTGTAAATGACCGAAGCCACCAGAGGCATCTCTTTGGTATTGGCAGCTTCTTTCTGTATGATGGAAGCAACGGTCAGTATCTCGAGCCACTTTTTTTCTCTGTAGGTGCCATAGACCTTTTGGGAGATCTCCTGGTATCTTTTTTCAGATTCTGTGGTAAGAAAATGCATAAGGTGTTCTTCACTGATGCCATAGGGTACGTAATAGGTATCTGCATAGATACCTGCCTCGGGATAGCGGGAGAATTTCCTGTAGTAGTCATGGAGTTTGTTTTTGCTGAGGTTAAGGTCTTTGGCCAGAGAGTCTAAAAAAAGTTCGGTCGTCTCGCCGGGGATCAGTGTGACCTCTTCCATTTTCGCTTTAGCCGTGGCAAGTCTATGGAGAAAATCGATGCGGTTCAGGCGGGTGGCCCCTATATCTACCCATCCGCTTTGGGGTTTGCCGAGAAAGACCAGAATATACCTGTCAATGGGGCTTAGCGCATAGCCTTTTTGTGTCAGCTGTGATATAATATGCGTGATCGAGCCCTGAGGGACAAGAAGTGTTCTGGTAGTTTTGACGGGGAGTGTAGTATAAAAGGCAAATGAGATGATCAAGACCAGTACCATGTTTTCTATGCATGCTATCCATGTACTTCTGCGTAATATACTCATCTCTCTGATCGTCCTTTGTACTGCTCTTTTCATGTGGCTCTTGGCAGGCATCAAGTTCGATACCTTGAAAATAGCCAATTACGATGTAGCTGGATTATACATTAAACTCGATAAAAAGCTTACACTGAAAGCAGATCATGTCGTCATTCACAAAAATAAAGAAGCGCCTGCTTTTCATAATGTACGAAAGACACTGGAACGTGTCAAATACCTGCTGACCTTTTTTGAACATATAGAACTTCAAAACCTTGTATTTGACAACAATACCATGAAGATCGTCTTCAGCCGGGACTATCTGCTGATCGATAGCAAGGAGTACAGGATCTCAGGGAACATTTCCCATGATGGCAGCCTGCTCAAAGCAACCATTCCCATCCTGAACATCAAAGAGCATAACCTGACCGTGAGCGGAAAGTTCACCTATGACCTGGACCGAGACATTCTTGATACCAAGGGGCAGTTTCTCCTCAATGATATTTCAGGAGAGTTCAATGCAAGTAAAGAGAGGTCCCAGATCACTTTTGCGTTGAAAAGCAGTGAATTTACAGACCTGAGACCTGTCATCAACAGATTCAAACTTGCAGAAGCGGTCAGAAGCTGGGTGCTGGACAAAGTAGAAGCAAAGAGCTACAGACTGCTTTCCCTAAGCGGGAAAGGGAGCATCGTCAAAAAGCGATTTAAAATGGACCTGGATGCCTTAAAGGGAGAGGCACTTTTCAGCGAAGCGAAAATACATTTCAAAGAGCAGCTGGCACCGGTGCTGGCACCAAGCTTTCTGTTGACCTATGAGGAGGGAGGGCTCTATTTCGATCTGCATGCACCGACCTATCAAGAGATCAGTCTAAAAGGAAGCGAGGTTTCGATACTCGGTCTGCGCAAGCCCGATACCTATTTAAAACTGAAGATCAGGGCCCATACCTCTTTTGACACTGAACTGCAGCATCTGCTGGAAGCCTATAACCTTGTCGTGCCCCTCAAGCAGACCAGCGGAAAAGCAAAGCTTCTTTTTATGGCAGACCTGGGGTTAAAGAACCGCTATCAGGACTTCTTTGTCAATGTGGACTTCGATAAAAGTGATCTATGGCTGAAGAGATTCAAACTTCCGATTGAAAAAGGCAACCTGCAGTACAAACAGGGTGTGGTCACGTTAAAAGATATCCATCTCAAAGATGCACTCTATGAAGGGGTGCTGCATGGCAAGATAGCGGTGCAGAAGAAAAAAGCGGATCTGACCCTGAAGGCAAAAAAGATCGCACTGGGAAACAAGGAAGAGAAATTTTTTGTTTTGAAAAATAAAACCGTGCCTTTTACGGTCGAATTTGGCAACAAGACGGTCGTGACCGTACCTAAACTGCACGCGCAGTTCATCAATGATAAGAATGAGAGCTATATCTATTTAACGGACCTCAGTAAGATCAAACCCTACCTTACAGATCCGGGACCTCTTGAGGAGGGGGGGTATGTGGATATCTATACACAGGATCATCAGACCTATACCTTTAACGGCATTATGAAAAGAAGCTCATGTTTTTTATATGAGAAAGAGAACGAATGCAAGACAAGAGTGCCTTTTGAGGGTAGGGTCACTGCAGAGAACCTCTATTTTTATGCCTTCGATAAACGTTTTTACTACAACAGAGCCAAGGCGAGGGTGAGACTTACCGATCTGAATATCGATCTTGAAAAGTTTTTACAGATCAATGCCAGGCAGAAAAAAGAGGATGCAGGGGCCCAAAAGAGTGCTGAAGAGGGGAAGCCTTTGATCATTCTGGGTAAAAACAGTCAATTAAGATATGGTGAATACAGTCTTGTCACGGACAGCTATGATGTAGAGGTAAAACCCAATGGAGATATAAAAGCGTTGGGCAGTTCCTCCGGGGATATTATCAAGTTTTCCAAAAAGGGAGATATCCTGTCGATGCAGGCATTGCGTGTACAGGATAAAGTGCTTCATCCCCTGATCAACTTTAAAGGGTTGAAGGATGGACGCTACACGCTCAAACTCTCAGGCGCCCCGGAGGGAACCATGAAGGGCAGGATCATCGTAGAAGGCGGTGTGATGAAAGATTTCAAAGCCTACAACAATACCCTGGCCCTGATCAATACCCTGCCTACTTTGGCCATTCTGCAGAACCCGGGATACTCTTCAGAGGGATTTACCATAGAAGAGGGTGTTGCCGAATACCGTATGGTCAAACAGGACAAGATCCTCTTTGACTCTATTTATATCAAAGGGACTTCCGCAACGATCGCAGGTACCGGAGAGATCGACCTGAACCAAAAAACGATCAGGCTCGATCTTGCCATCCAGACAGCCAGAGAACTTGGAAAGTTGGTAGGGAGTCTGCCGCTTTTGGGCTATATCATCACAGGCGGAGACAAAAGTTTGACATTCGGTTTGCAGATCACAGGAAGTCTGGACAAACCCGAAGTGAGCACGTCAGCGGCGAAAGATATCTTTGCTCTGCCGCTGAAAATACTGCAAAGAACCCTGGAAGCACCGAAGAATATCATCAATCGCTAGCCGCAGCAGATACTGCTGCAGTAGCGGTTACTCGTTCCTGAGTACGGTCAAAGGATCCGTCTGAGACGCTTTTTTTGCAGGATAGAGGGAGGAGAGCAGGATAATGATGCTCGTACCTAAAATGATCAATCCGAAGTCAGTGGGTGTCAGATCCACAGGCAGTTTGGAAGTACCGTACACATCTGCAGGCATGGAGATGATGTCAAATGTCGAGAGTAGCCAAATGCCAAGTCCGCCCAGCAGGGTACCGGCGACGATCCCCGCACTGCCTATGATGACCCCCAGTTGAAAGAAGATGGACTTGATCTCAGCTCTGGTGGCACCCAGGGTACGCATCAGGGCGATCTCCCTTCTTCGGCTCATCACCGTCATCAGCAAAGAGGAGATGATGTTGAGGGATGCCACAAGGATGATCAGCAGCAAGACCAAAAAGAGCGCTTTTTTCTCCATCTCCATGGCCGCAAAGAAGTTTCCGTTCTGCTGCCACCACCCTTCAATGACCACCATGTCCGGCAGTACACGCTTGATCTTTTCGATCTCATCCAGAGGCTTTTCCGTATAGATGTGCAGGCCATCATAGCTTCCGTGCTTGCGGTCCAGCAGTTTTTCGAACGCTTCCAGGGAGGTATACATAATGGCTTTGTCATAGGCTTTGAGACCGGACTTGAAAATACCATCGACGGTAAAACGTTTTTGAAGCGGCATCGTTCCAAAACCGATCGCCTGCTGTTCTGAAAAATAGAGCGTGACCTTCTCGCCTTGCGGAGCGTTCATTTCAAAAGAGAGGCCTTCCCCTATGACGACCCTGAACTTGCCCGTTCCGTCTCCTCTGGCCTCTTTGAATATGGGATTGATGGCACTCTCTTTGTCAAAATCCACGCCATAGACCAAAGATCCCTGTACCGCACCGTCGTTCTTTGTGATGACCTGGGTCGTATAGTAGGGACTGAATTGAAGGTGGGGAAACTGCTTTTTCAGCGACGTGATCAGGGTGTCATTCACCGCATCTTCATCCAGGGGAAGTACGGTAAGGGGGTAGTTCATCACGAAAAGCTTCTTGGTGAACTCTTTTTGTGTCCCGTTCATGATCCCCATGGCGATCATCAGAACCATGACACCTGCCGAGATACCCAAAAAGGCCAGCATCGCAGAGATGAATATAAAAGGGTTCTCTTTATCGTATTTGAGATAGTGCCTGATGATATGCCTGATAAACTTTTTATTGGGCGAGGAGGTCTTGGCAGGCGCGGACATTAGGCCAACAGCCCTTTTTTAGGGCCGCTTTGTCCACAGCAGTTCTTATATTTCTTACCTGATCCGCACGGGCAGGGTTCATTTCTTTTAGGCTTTTTTGTACCCGCCAGCGGTTTGTTCCTGGTGGCTTCCTGCGCTTCTGTACTGAGCGTGGCATGGGCAACCTCATTCTCCAGCTCTTCCCTGATATGCTCGACGGCAGCCTCTTCCTCTTCCGGAGAGGTAAAGTCGAACTGCACCAGCTGAAGCACTTTGACCGCTTCAAGTTTGATACGGCTTACCAGCTCTGTGAAGAGTTTGTAGCTGTCCTGTTTATATTCGGTCAGCGGGTCTTTCTGGTTGTATCCACGAAGACCGATCCCTGTTTTAAGGACATCCATTTCATAGAGATGGTCTCTCCATTGAGGGTCCAGCACCTGCAGGTAGAGGATGCGTTCTATCTCCTGACGCTGCGCCGGGTCGAGTTGAGACATTTTTCTTTCATAAAGATCTTCCATCATCCTGGTGATCATCTCAGTCAGCTCGTCGACCTCTTTCTCTTTGAACTGTTCGCTGTCCACTTGAATATGAAGCTCTTCTTTGATCAGTGCGGCCAGTCTCTCTACATCATAGTCTTCCGTTGGCATACCTGCAAATATTTCCGCTTCTGCCAGAAGATGGGCTACATATTCGGCACGGTTCTCTTTGATCTTGGCGCCGATGTCGAATTCAGGGTCCAGGAGCTGGTTTCTGAATGCATAGATCGCTTTTCTCTGGTGGTTGGCCACATCATCGTACTCCAGGATGTGCTTTCGTGACTCGTAGTGCTGGTTCTCCACTTTTTTCTGTGCCTTCTCTACAGAACGTGTGACGATCTTGGAGTCGATGAACTCTCCCTCTTCGACACCGAGTCTGCTCATGATGTTTCTGATCTTCTCTCCGCCGAAGATCCTCAGAAGGTTGTCATCCAGGCTGAGGAAGAACTGACTCTCTCCCGGGTCACCCTGGCGGCCTGAACGTCCTCTCAGCTGGTTGTCGATACGTCTGCTCTCATGGCGTTCCGTACCGAGGATCATCAGTCCGCCGAGCGCTCTTACTTCATCATCGATCTTGATGTCGACACCACGTCCCGCCATGTTGGTCGCCACGGTCACGGCACCTTTCTGGCCGGCATTCATGATGATCTCTGCTTCCTGCGCATGGTTCTTCGCGTTCAGGACATTGTGCGGGATCTTCTCTTTTTTGAGTCTCTCATGGATCATTTCCGATTTTTCAATGGAGGCTGTACCGATCAGCACCGGCTGGCCTTTTTGATTCAGCTCTTTGACCCTTCTTACCACCGCGTCCATTTTCTCACGCTCTGTATTGTAGATCAGGTCGTTCTTGTCTATTCTTGCAATAGGCAGGTTGGTCGGGATGGAGATCACGTCCAGGTTATAGATCTGCGAGAACTCGGTCGCTTCGGTCTGTGCCGTCCCTGTCATACCGGCCAGTTTCTCATACAGTCTGAAGTAGTTCTGGTAGGTGATCTCGGCAAGTGTCTGGGACTCTTCCTGTATCTCAACACCTTCTTTGGCTTCGAGTGCCTGATGCAGCCCTTCAGAATATCGGCGGCCTTCAGAGAGTCTCCCGGTAAACTCATCCACGATGATGATCTCATTGTTCTGTACGACATAGTCCACATCTTTCACAAAGATATAGTGTGCCTTAAGTGCCTGGTCAAGGTGGTGCGAGAGTACGGCATTTTCAAGACTGTAGAGGTTGTCTACTTCAAAGAGGTCCTGCGCTTTCTGGAGCCCGTCCTCTGTCATCACGACGGTCCTGTTCTTTTCGTCTACGATGAAATCTCCCGTGGTCTGTTCCGGTTCACCCGGTCTGGTCGCTACTTTTTCGCCGCGTACCATCTGCTTGGCGATGGCATCGGCTCTGGCATAGTAGTTATGTTCGCGCTGGGTAGGTCCGGAGATGATGAGCGGTGTTCTGGCTTCATCGATGAGGATGGAGTCTACTTCATCCACGATGGCAAAGTAGTGCTCACGCTGCACTTTCTCTTCCACCCTTACTTTCATATTGTCGCGAAGATAGTCAAAACCGTACTCATTGTTCGTTCCGTAGGTGATATCCGCATCATATTGTGCTTTTCTGCTGGCATCGTCATGGATGTTCGCAGTGAGGCATCCTACACTGTACCCCAGGAACTCATAGAGCTTTCCCATTTCATCGGAGTCTCTTTTTGCCAGATAGTCATTGACCGTCACGACATGCACCCCTTTGCCTGTCATGGCATTGAGTACCACAGCCAGTGTGGCTACCAATGTTTTACCTTCCCCTGTCTTCATTTCGGCAATGTTGCCGTCATTCAGTACCAGTCCTCCGACCATCTGTACATCATAATGTCTCATGCCCATGGCACGTTTTGCTGCTTCCCTGGTAATGGCAAAAGAGTCAAAAAGCACGTCATTGAGTGTTTTGGTACCGTTCTGTACTTCATTTTTCAGTGTTTCAAATGCCGCTTTGAGTGCCTCATCGTCCAGGGCTTCATACTGAGGTTCCAGTTGATTGATACTTTTTACTTTCTTGAGATAGTTCTTTACGATCTTGTCATTTTGGGTGCCAAAGAGTTTGAGTACGCTTTTTATCATTGTAGGTTTAGCCTTTGCATAAATTCCGATTATTTTATCCAAATAGAGATTAATATTCCGTTAGACAAAGCGCAGGCTTATCCACGCTTGTGACACAATTTTTTGAGAATATGCAATATCTTATCACGTTAAAAGTGCTATTTTGGTATATTTCAAGTTATGGAAAAGGATAAAGAATGAGACTGTTGTTATTACTGTTATCGGTACCGTCACTGCTGCTGGCCAACATAGAACTGCCGGAAAATTTTCAGGCAGATTTTGTACAAAAGATCACCAACCCCAAACAAAAGGTGATCACCTACAGTGGAAAGGTACGTTTTTCCAACGGGACACTTTTCAAATGGAGCTACAAGGAACCTACCAAAAAAGAGGTATGTACCGACGGTAAGGAGCTGCTTGTCGTAGACCATGATCTCGAACAGGTCTCTGCCTACCGTATATCCGACGGCATAGATATCGCCAAAATATTACAAAAAGCAGAACCCTACCGTCCCAATGTCTATGTGGCAGTGTATGAGGCTAAAAAATACACCATACAGGTAGACAGAGAGCAGAAGCTTCACAGTATCGCCTATTATGATGACCTGGACAACAAAGTACAGATCATCTTCCAGCAGATGAAGTACGGAAAGGGAGATCTGCCTGCAGAGAGCATGAAGTGCAACTATCCGATAGCGTATGACAGGATCGAAGGATAAGCATGCAGGATTTTTTGGTGACGATCGAGAATGATTCTACCCTGATGCTGACGATGGGCGTTGCATTGGCGGTACTTTTGATCATTCTGCTTGTGATCGTAGTGTCGGCCATGAAGGTCAAAACCTATAAAGAGACATACTGGGACACGAAAGTCGACAACGAAGAGAAAACCGCCTATATTGCTGAGCTGGAGCATGCGCTTGAGGCCAGTAAGCACCAGAACACAACGGATCAGCAGGCGCTGGAAGCCTTTGCAGAGACCAGGGAGACACTGAAGTCAACGAGTGAGACCCTGCATGCATTGCAGGAGAAACACACCTCCCTGGAAAAAGAGCTTGCCCAGACAAGAACGGACCTGGAGAATGCCCGCGAGATGCATGCGGCACTTCAGGAGGAGCATCATCTTCTGAAAGAGAGACATGAAGTGGTAGTGGAAGAGAACAGCAGATGCCGTACCAACAATGCGCGTTTACTGATGAAGCTTGAGAGTATGGAACGCCAAGGCGCTTCGCACAACCATAAAGAGCAGGATAGTTAAACCAATACAGAAAGGACCAACATGGCAAAACCAACGATATGGCATAACCCAAGATGCAGCAAGTCAAGAGATGCGCTGACGCTTCTGGAAGAGAAAGGGATCGATGCAGAGGTGGTGAAATATCTGGAGACGCCTCCGAGCAAAGAGGAGATCAGGGAAGTGCTTGACATGCTGGGTATCTCAGCGAGAGAATTGATGAGAACCAAAGAAGAGATCTACAGGGAGTTGAACCTGAAAGAGGTAACGGATGAAGAGAAGCTCATCGAAGCGATGGCGGAGCATCCAAAGCTCATCGAGCGCCCCATTGTGATCAAAGAGGGCAAAGCAGCGATCGGCCGTCCTGTTGAAAACATCATTGACCTTTTGGATGGTTAACAGATTTCTTCTGCAAGCGTTTCAGGACCGGAAAACGCTTTGCCAATTTCTTTTTTCCACTTTCAGTCCATTATGCTAAAATTCCAACAATCAACTACAAGGATGCGAGATGCTTAGTACAGTAAATTTAACACAGCGCTATGGAAAAAGAGTGCTTTTTGACAAGATCAATATCACGTTGGATGCGGGTAAACGTTACGGACTTATCGGTGCCAACGGTGCGGGTAAGTCAACGTTCTTAAAGATCCTCGCAGGTCAGATAGAGCCAACGGACGGTGAAGTCCAGCTGCAGCCGGGACTGAAAATGGGAGTCCTTGGACAGAACCAGTATGCGTTCGAGGACTATACCCTGAGAGATGCGGTACTCTATGGGAACAAAAAGCTTTTTGATGCACAAAAAGAGAAAGAGAAGCTCTATATGGAGGGGGACTTCGAGAGCGATGAGGTCAACAACCGTCTGGCAGAGCTTGAAATGATCTGTGCGGATGAAGATCCTACCTACGAATCGGATGTAAAGATAGAAAAACTGCTTGAAGCCTTGGGTTTCCCTGCTTCACAGCATGATGACCTGATGTCTTCGCTGACCGGCGGGGACAAGTTCAAGATCCTTTTGGCGCAGGTACTCTTCCTGAAACCCGATGTGCTGCTTCTGGATGAGCCTACCAACAACCTGGATATGGATACGATCAGCTGGCTGGAGGAGGAGCTCAAACGCCATGAAGGTACACTGCTTGTCATCTCTCACGACAGACATTTCCTTAACGGGGTAGTGACGCATATACTCGATCTTGATTTCCAGAATATCCGTGAGTTCACAGGCAACTATGATGACTGGTATATCGCAGCGAACCTGATAGCCAAACAGGCAGAGACGGACAGGGGCAAAGCGCTCAAGGAGAAAGAGGAGCTTGAAAAGTTCATTGCCAGATTCTCTGCGAATGCCTCCAAAGCAAAACAGGCGACGAGCCGTCAGAAGCAGTTGGACAAACTGGATGTCGGCGAGATCAAACTCTCCTCGCGCCGTGACCCTTCCATCATGTTCAAAGCGCACAGGGAGATCGGTAATGAAGTACTGGAAGTGGAAGGGCTTTCCAAAAGCTATGAGGACGAAAAGGTATTTGAAGGTCTTACGTTCAAGGTCAACAAAGGCGACAAGATCGCGCTGATAGGTACCAACGGTGCAGGGAAGACCACGCTTCTCAAGATCCTGATGGGAGAGGTGGAAGCAGACAGCGGAAGCTTTACATGGGGACAAACGATCACCTACAGCTACTTCCCCCAAAATACCACGGACATCGTCGTAGGTGAGGAAGAGCTGCCGCAATGGATCCAGGGATTTGACCAAAAATGGCATATCGATGATATTCGAAAGACCCTGGGCCGTATGCTTTTCAGCGGAGAAGAACAGAAAAAGAAGATCAATGCCTGTTCAGGGGGCGAGAAACACCGTGTCATGCTCTCCAAGATCATGATGGATGCTTCCAATTTCCTTGTGATGGATGAGCCGAACAACCACCTGGACCTTGAAGCGATCGTCGCGTTGGGCGAGGCGCTCCATAACTATCAGGGCGGGGTGATCTGTGTATCACACGACAGGGAGCTTATCGATGCCTTTGCGAACCGCATCATCAAACTCAATGAAGACGGGACGATGATCGACTTTGAAGGCGGCTATGAGGAGTTCGTCGAGCAGTACGGAGCGCACTAACCGTGCTTTTCCAACCAGATCACAGCTTGATAAAGCCGTGATCCCACTATCATAAACGCTATTCCCACTCTCTTCACACTATCTTCATACTTCTGTTTTATACTTCCTTATCTTTACAAAAGAAAGGATTCAAATGAAAAGATTAACAGCGATTTTACTTCTGGCAGCCGCTTTGGTATCCAATGTATCGGCACATCATATGGCGCAGTCTGACACTGCAGGTTGGAATATCGATGAGGATTCTCCGCATCTATTGATGACGTTTTAATATAAAAAAGAAAGGATCACTATGAGAAAACTATTAACACTATTACTATTGGCTATCGGTCTGGCATCAAGTGCCTCAGCACACCACATGGCGCAGTCTGATACTGCAGGGGTAAATATCGATGAGGATTCTCCGCATCTGTTGATGACGTTTTATTAATAAATAAATACCTCTCCATAAGCATATCCTGAATGCAGGATATGCTTCTCACCTCTAGCTTATTTTTTAGGCGATGTTCGTATAGACAGCCTGCACATCTTCATCATCTTCTAGTTTTTCGATGAGCGTATCTATCTCTTCCATCTGTTCGTCATTCAGCTCTACAGGTGTATTGGCAATATACTCCAAAGTCGCTTTTTTGACCTCTATCTGCATATCTTCCAATGCTTTGCTCAGTTCACCAAATGCAGTAAAGTCACCGTAAACCCTCACGATATTGATATCATCACCATTTTCCTGAGGCTCGACATCCTCTTCTATCTCTTCCAACCCAAAGTCGATCAGTTCCAGTTCCAGCTCTTCAAGGTCCATCTCTTCCGTTCTGTTGAACACAAAGACGCATTTGCGGGTGAACATGAAGTTGAGAGAACCGGAGGTAAGCATCTCTCCGCCGTTACGGTTAAGGATCGCTTTGACGTTCGCCACGGTTCTTGTATTGTTGTCTGTCGCACACTCTACGATCATCTGCACACCATAGGAAGCTTTGACATCGTAGGTAAGCTCCTTGATATCCGCCGCATCTTTGGCCGAAGCCCTTTTGATGGCCGCTTCAATGTTGTCCTTAGGCATATTTTGCGCTTTTGCATTGAGAATAGCGGTACGAAGTTTAGGGTTCATATCAGGGTCCGGACCGCCCTCTTTGGCCGCCATCGTGATGATCTTTCCTAATTTGGGGAAAACCCTGGACATGGTTCCCCATCTTTTCATTTTCGCTGCTTTTCGGTATTCGAACGCTCTACCCATGTGTGATTCCTTACAAGATTTAATTGTGTGATTATACTCTATTTCGCTTAAGTAGTATCAAGGAGATGCTGTGTAGAATAGCAGTATGAAACTAAATGAAATCAAACTGACCAACCCCTATTTGGAGCTGCCCAGGGAGTGTTACACCAGGGTGGAGCCGACACCGCTGGAAAACGTTTTTCTGATCCATGCCAACGAAGCGGTCGCATCCTTGCTGGGTATCGATATCGAAGAGCTCTACAGTGACGCTTTTCTGGATTTTGTCAACGGCGCGCTGGCACTGGAGGGTTCTGACCCCTTTGCCATGTGCTACGCAGGGCATCAGTTCGGCCATTTCGTCCCGCGTCTGGGTGACGGAAGAGCGATCAACATCGGTACGCTCAACCACCTGCATCTGCAGCTGAAGGGGGCAGGGCAGACACGCTACTCCCGTTCTGGGGACGGACGCGCCGTTCTGCGTTCGAGCATACGCGAATACCTGATGAGCGAAGCGATACACGGACTGGGTATAGAGAGCACCAGGGCGCTGGCTCTGATAGGCTCGGAACATAAGGTCTACAGAGAAGTGTGGGAGACAGGTGCCATCGTATTGCGTGTCTCTCCCAGCTGGATACGCTTTGGTACCTTTGAATACTTCGCGCACAAAAAAAGATACAAAGAGCTGGAAGCCCTGGCGGACTATGCCATAGCTGAAAGCTACCCACACCTCGCAGATGCACCGGACAAATATCTGCACTTTTTTACTGCAGTGGCAGGCAAGACAGCCAGACTGATGGCCGAGTGGCAGGCGGTGGGGTTCAACCACGGCGTCATGAACACGGACAATATGTCCATTGCAGGACTCACCCTGGACTACGGCCCCTTCGCCTTCCTGGACGACTATGATCTTCAGTATATCTGCAACCACACCGACCAGCACGGACGCTACAGTTTCGGCAACCAGCCCAACATAGGAAAATGGAACCTGCAGGCGCTGATGCATGCACTCTCACCGATAGTGCAGAGGGAAAAGCTCGAAAGTGCATTGGAAGGGTATGCAGACCTCTACCATCACCACTACCTGGAGCTGATGCGAAAAAAACTGGGATTGGATGCACTGAAAGAGGAGAAGGACCTGGAGCTTGTCAGGCAGCTGCTGCGGATGATGCAGGAACTCCAGCCTGATTATACACTTTTCTTTCGGACGCTCAGCCGCTATGACGGAGAGAGAAGTTCACTGCTGAAACTGGGGCTTTACCATCAGCCCATGCATGCGTGGCTGGAGCGTTACGATGAGAGACTGAAAGAAAACCGTTCCACCCTGCAGGAGAGACACCGGGCCATGCTGCGGACCAACCCGAAGTTCGTACTGAAGAACTACATGCTCCAGGAAGCCATAGAAGCTGCCCAGAAGGGTGACTTTTCTGTGGTAGATGCGTTGTTCAGGATCGCGCAGGATCCCTATGCGGAGCATCCACAGCATGAAAGATGGGCAGGGCCTACCCCGGACGCCTTCAAGAACCAGAAGCTGAGTTGCAGTTCCTAAGCGATATAATTTGAAAGATCATTGAAGGAGCAGGTATGACCCTCGAAGCACTACAAAATACGATAAAAAATGAAGTAGGGGTGCTGCTCTATTTCTCCGGAGAACACTGCAATGTATGCCATGCGCTCAGACCCAAGTTCAAAGAGGTCTTTGATGCGAACTTTCCACTACTGAAACAGATCTATCTCGATGCCCATGAAAACCTGGAGATCTCTGTACATTTCCGGGTCTTTTCGGTCCCTACGATGATCGTCTTCCTGGATGGTAAAGAGTTCGCAAGGGAAGGGCGTTCTGTCAGTATGCATCAGCTGACCGAGAAGCTGAAGCGTCCGTATACGATGATGACGGAGTAATTCAGAAGTACGTTATCCTTGTACTTCTGGTATATATTTTCGGTTATGTACCCCTGGCTAAGTCATCCAGGATTTTTGAGAGTTTTGCCGAACTTCCTTAAGGTTCAAACTGCGGTGGTGTTACCCTCTTCATTTTTTTAGAAAAAACGAAGCAAAAAAGCGTCATGGCTCTCGAATCGCTTTGCTTTCAAGGGCGTTCGCCATGACATGGGCGCACATCCGTGCGATCAATAACAAGAAGAGCATGAGTATCGTTTACGATACCTTTCATCAATCGTACGAAGTACGTTTTTTGACACTACGAACACCTTTGTAAGCGAAGCGATTTGAGAGTAGTGTCGACTTTTGCATACTTTTCTAGAAAAGTATGAGAGAAACAACGCCACAATTCAAATGATCGGAAGTTCAATTAAAATATTAAAAATAAGATGGTCGATTTATCGACCTTACGGTATGTTATTTCTTCGTAATGATAGAGATATTCTCAAACCCTTTGGTCTTCAGAATATCGATGATGCTGACAAAGTATTGGAAGGCACTCTCTTTGTCCATATGCAAAGAGACCAGATCCTTTTTCGGATCGAGCTTCATCAGTCTCTCTTCAATGGCCTCAAGACTCAGGGCCTCTTTATTATAGAAGTATTTCCCCTCTTTGTCTATGGCGATGTGGATGCTTTTTTTCTCTTCACTCTTCTTGGAACTGGCACTGGGAAGGTCCACTTTGATCGTCTGATTGGTGACGAACGTAGCGGTGGCGAGTACGATGACCAGAAGTACCAGTACGATGTCGATGAAGGGAACGACATTCATCTTGTCAAAGCGTTCGCGTCTCATTGACAGGTTCCTTTTTGAGCAAAGCCCAACAAAGGACTCTTCAACAGAGGGTTCGCGTGACTGGTCACTTTTAAGCTGCTTCTGTCTATGAGTACTTTTTTGTTAAGCATGCGTGTTCTCATCCTGTGCTATTTCCCATTTGGCCAGGATCCTGTCGACCTGTGTCAGCAGTGCATTGTAGAGCACCGTGGCAGGGATCGCTACGACCAGACCAGCGGCGGTGGCTTTCAGCGCCAGCGCCAGGTGCTTCATTATCTCACCAGGGTTGATCGTATCCTGCTGGTCCCCGATGATGTAAAAAGTAAGGATGATCGCCAGAACCGTACCGAGCAATCCTATATAGGGGGCATTCGAACCGATGGAGGCGATGGTGGCCAGACGTTTTGAAAGGTCCAGCTCCAGGGCTGTCTTGTTGCGGTAGTCTGAAAGTCGGATACCGCGGTAGAAAAGTACCCTTTCGATAGCAAAAGCAAAGGTAATGAAACTCAAGAAAAAGAGCAACCCTATGATGCCATAATCCACGATATCTTTTATCTGTTCAATAAGCACTGTTTTTCCTCATACGTTTAATTTAGAGTGCATTATATAGAAATTGAGTTAAATTCATGTTAAATCCGTTTTAAGACGCCTGGCTTCGATTTTAAGCGCTTTTAAGCCTTTTTATTAAGGCGATGTTAGGTACAATGAATGCAATTTTTTACACAATTAAGGAAATGTATGAGCGATCTATTTGACGAGCAAAAAAACACCGGACAAGTGTTGATAGAAGACAGTATGAAGGCCAGCTATCTCGACTACTCCATGAGTGTGATCATCGGTAGAGCATTGCCTGATGCAAGAGACGGGTTGAAGCCTGTACATAGAAGAATCCTGTATGCGATGAACGACCTTCATCTTACCCACAGAAACCCTTACAAGAAATCCGCACGTATCGTCGGTGACGTGATCGGTAAGTATCACCCGCACGGCGACAGTTCGGTCTATGATGCACTGGTGCGTATGGCACAGGATTTCTCCATGCAGGCACCTCTGGTCGACGGGCAGGGTAACTTCGGTTCGATCGATGGTGACAATGCCGCGGCGATGAGATATACCGAAGCGCGTATGACCAAGATCGCAGAAGAGCTTCTGTCCGACCTCGAAAAAGATACGGTCGATTTCGTACCCAACTATGATGACTCCATGCAGGAACCTGACGTACTTCCTTCGCGTGTGCCGAACCTGCTGCTGAACGGTTCAAGCGGTATCGCGGTCGGTATGGCCACGAACATCCCTCCGCACAGACTCGATGAACTGGTCAGTGCGCTTGTCGCACGTATCGACGATCCGAACGCTACCGTCGAAGAGATGATGCAGATCGTACAGGGGCCTGACTTCCCGACCGGCGGTATCATCTTCGGACGCAAAGGTATCACAGATGCCTACACTACAGGGCGCGGGCGTATCAAAGTACGTGCCAAAACACATATAGAGCAAAAAGGCTCCAAAGAGATCATCATCATCGACGAGCTCCCGTTCCAAGTGAACAAGTCCAGACTGATAGAGAGCATTGCACAGCTCGTACGTGACAAACAGATCGAGGGGATCTCCGAACTTCGTGATGAGTCGGACAGAGAAGGTATCCGTGTGGTGATCGAGCTGAAGCGTGATGCGATGAGCGAGATCGTCCTCAACAACCTCTTTAAAAGTACACAGCTGCAGGTGACGTTCGGTATCATCATGCTTGCGATCGCAGACAAAGAGCCGAAAGTGTTCAATCTTTTGGAACTCTTCGATCTTTTCCTGAAACACAGAAAAACAGTGGTGATCAGAAGAACGATCTTCGATCTTGAAAAAGCAAGAGCCAGAGCGCATATCCTGGAAGGTCTGAAGATCGCTGTCGACAACATCGATGAGGTGATCAAGATCATCCGTGCCTCTTCGGATGATGTGGAAGCCAGAGAGAGCCTGATGGCACGCTTCAAGCTTTCAGAGATACAGGCAAAAGCGATCCTCGAGATGAGACTCAGACGTCTGACCGGTCTTGAGATCGAGAAGATCGAAAGCGAGCTTGCCGAACTTCTCAGACTCATCGCAGAACTCGAAGGTATCCTGAAAAGCGAAGAGAAGATCAATGCGATCATCCGTGAAGAGCTTGTAGAGATCGGCGAGAAATATACCACGCCGCGCCGTACAGAGATCGTGGATGACTATGACGATATCGATATCGAAGACCTTATCCCGAATGAACCGATGGTGGTGACGATCACACACCGCGGGTATATCAAACGTGTACCGGTGAAGCAGTACGAGAAACAGCATCGCGGCGGCAAAGGCAAGATCGCCGTGACGACCTATGATGACGACTTCATCGAGAAGTTCTTCACCTCCAACACGCACGATACGCTGATGTTCGTGACGGACAGAGGACAGCTCTACTGGCTCAAGGTCTACCGTATCCCTGAAGGTACGCGTACGGCCAAAGGCAAGGCGGTCGTGAACCTGATCAACCTCCAGCAGGATGAGAAGATCATGGCGATCATCCCTACCACGGACTTCGAAGCGGATAAAGGGCTCGTATTCTTCACGCAGAACGGTATCGTCAAGCGAACCAACCTCTCCGAGTATTCGAACATCAGAAGCAACGGTGTCAGAGCGATCAACCTGGATGAAGATGATGTACTGGTGGATGCGAAGATCGTCAAGCCGGATACAAAATGGCTCTTTGTCGCAACGAAAAAAGGTCTCTGTATCAGATTCAGAGTGGAAGATGCAAGAGAGATCGGTAGAGTGGCACGCGGTGTGACGGCGATCAAGTTCAAGATCGAAGGGGACCATGTCTGCGGGGCAACGACCATCGAGAACGAAGAGGACGAACTGCTGATGATCAGCGAAAAAGGTCTTGGAAAACGTACCACTGCAAGCGAGTACCGCGAACAGAACCGTGCCGGAAAAGGGGTCATCTCCATGAAGCTGACGCCTAAGACCGGTGATGTGGTAGGCGTGGTATTCGTAGAAGAGGACAAAGACCTGATGTGTCTGACGAGCATCGGCAAGATGATCCGTGTGGACATGGAGACCATCCGTAAAGCAGGGCGCAACACTTCAGGTGTGAAGATCGTCAATGTGGATGCGAAAGACAGAGTGGTGAGCATAGCGAAATGTCAAAAGGCAGAAGTGCCGGATGAGAATGATGACGAAGAGACAGATGATACATTAGGATTAGAATAAAGTGAAGAGATATAAAGTAGCAGTAGTCGGTGCATCAGGTGCCGTAGGAGAAGAGCTTTTTAGAGTATTGGATGAGGTGAAGTTCCCGGTAGAGGACCTTTTGCCTTTGGCGAGTGCGAGATCCGCAGGTGAGATCATTGAATTTCAGGGGGAAGAGTACAGGATAGAGGAGCTGACCGAAGAGGTATTTGAGGGACGTGATATCGATATCGCTTTCTTCTCCGCTGGCGGCAGCATCTCTGCACATTATGCAAAGTATGCGGTAGCATCGGGAGCCGTGGTGATAGACAACACTTCCCACTTCAGAATGGACCCCAAGATACCGCTGGTCGTACCGGAAGTGAACCCGGAAGACATCGAGCTCTGGAAAGAGACAGGGATCATCGCCAACCCCAACTGTTCCACGATCCAGATGGTACAGCTTCTGAAACCGCTTCATGACCTTTACGGGATCAAAAGAGTGGATGTCAGTACCTACCAGGCGGTCAGCGGCGCAGGTAAAAAAGGGATGGAGGAGCTTGTGGCGCAGATGCAGGCGTTCTTCAACTTTTCTCTGAATGATGCGAAGGTGGAAGCGTTCGCGCACCGTATCGCGCTGAATGTCATTCCCCACATCGATGTACCGCAGGAGAACGGCTATACGAAAGAAGAGATGAAGATGGTTAAAGAGACCAACAAGATCATGCACAGTGATTTTGCCGTCTCTGCCACCTGTGTACGTGTGCCGGTCCTCAGAAGCCACTCAGAATCGATCACGGTCACCTTTGAAGAGGGTGTGAATGTCGATGTGGACAAGGTAAGAGAAGCACTGGGCAACTTTGAAAATGTCACGGTGATAGATGACATGTCCAAAAACGCGTACCCTATGCCTCTGACCGCGACCGATACGGATGAGACCTATGTCGGGCGTATCAGAAAAGATATCTATGCGGACAATATCCTGCACCTTTGGGGCGTAGCGGACCAGGTAAGGGTCGGTGCCGCGACCAATGCCGTGCGTATTGCACAGAAATGGATCAAACTCGAGGAGAACGCGTAATGTTGGAAAAACTCTTTGAAGGAGCGATCTGGAGAAGCCGTCTGATCGTGCTTTTGGCAGTGGTCTTTGGTCTGCTGGGTGCGATCATTCTTTTTGTGGTGGCTTCCATGGACATTTGGAACGTGGCGGTCACATCATTTCAGGTCGTGACACATACGATACCGCATCCTGAACATTTTCACGAAGATGTGGTTGCCGGTATCATCGGTGCGGTGGACCTCTACCTGATCGCGGTGGTGATGTTCATCTTCTCTTTCGGGCTGTATGAGCTTTTTATTTCGGACATCGATGAGGCAAGCGGGAAGAACGGCTCCAAACTGTTGGCGATCCAGTCACTGGACCAGCTCAAGGACAAGATCGCAAAGGTCATCGTGATGGTGCTTGTGGTGAACTTCTTTCAAAGGGTATTGCATACGAAGTTCTCTACACCTATCGAGATGATGTATTTTGCACTTTCCATCACCGCATTGGCAGTAGGCCTGTATTTTTTGGGAAAAGTAGGCAAACACTAGAGCGCCGCAGAGGTCACTAAGACTTTTCTTGTCAAAGGGAAGCGAATAATTTTTAAGGAAACACAATTGAGTAAGATATTTGTAGATGCATGTTTGGGGAAAGAGACACCATACACTCCGGTATGGATGATGAGACAGGCAGGACGCTATCTACCCGAATATATGGCAGTCAGAGCCGAAGCGGGAAATTTCCTTAACCTCTGCCACGATCCCAAGAAGGCAGCAGAAGTGACGCTGCAGCCGCTGGACATCGTGGGTGTGGATGCGGCGATCCTTTTCTCGGATATCCTTGTGATCCCGGATGAAATGGGTATGGACCTGAGCTTTGTCAAAGGGGAGGGGCCGAAATTTTCCGACCCGCTCACTTCACAGGAAGACCTGGACAGACTCATCGGTGGCGACGAGGCGGCCAGCAAACTGACCTATGTGTACGATACGATCAAACTGCTCAGAGAGCAGCTGGATGCGAGAGGGGATGAGAAGGCGCTGATCGGTTTTACCGGCGCGCCCTGGACTCTGGCCACCTATATGATAGAAGGGCAGGGGACCAAGACCTACAATATCTGCAAGAAGATGATGTACTCCAACCCGGAACTCCTTCACAACATCCTCAGAAAAGTGACGGATGTCGTCAAGCTCTATATGGAGAAACAGATCCAGGCGGGTGTGGATGTCGTGCAGATCTTCGACTCCTGGGCCGCGGCGATCGAGCCGGGCAACTATGACGAGTTCTCCTGGAAGTACATGGTGGAGATCGCCGAGTATCTGAAAGAGAAATATCCGCATATCCCTGTGATCATGTTCCCCAAAGGGGTGGCTGCCTTCATCGAGCGCGGCAAAGTGTACGGGAACTTCGACGTCTTCGGTGTCGACTGGGGAACCCCTATGGCACTGGCCAAAGAGAAGCTCGGCGACAAATACGTCCTTCAGGGCAATATGGAGCCATGCAGGCTCTACTCCAAAGAGGCCACGACCAAGTGTGTTGAGTCCATCCAGGAGACCATGGGCGGCAAAAGACACATCTTCAACCTCGGACACGGTATTTTGCCAGATGTACCGGTAGAGAATGCAATACATTTCGTAAGTGAGTGTCAGAGAGTTTCTGCGAAGCAGTAACACTCTGGCACAGCGTTCAGCGTTCAGTGTGTAGCGAGTAGCGTGTAGTGTTAAGAGCTACGTGTTACGATAAAAGGAGTTTGCTTTTGAAGTGTGAAAAGTTGGATGTTTGGAAAAAGAGTGCCTGAGGGTGAGTGCGAAGCGCTAAAGCTCTTCGGCACAGCGTTCAGTATGTAGCGCGTAGCGTTCAGAAAGAAAGGCAAATTTATGAGATGTGAAAGATTGGATGTTTGGAAACGTTCTTGCAGACTGAGTGTCGATGTCTACAGATCTTTTGCATCTTGTAAAGATTACGGTTTTAAAGACCAGATCACTCGAAGTTCTTTATCGATCGCTAGCAATATTGCAGAAGGTATGGAAAAAGAGTCTGATAAAGATAAAAACCGTTTTATAAATATCTCTCAAGGCTCAGCGGCCGAACTTATCACACAAACCTATATCGGCATAGAAATCGGATATATTGAAAAACATATTGGTATGCAATGGATCAAAGAGATCAATGAACTACTAAGAATGCTAACTGCACTAAAGAAAAGTTATGATGAAAGACTCTGAACGCTACACGCTAAACGCTGAACTCTCGCCCAAGGCGTCCCAAACACATATAAAAGATCGTAACACGTAGCACGTAATACGTATCACCATAAAGGAACTTTATGCAGAATGATCCTGAACGCTCAACGCTAAACGCTGAACTCTCGCCCAAGGCGTCCCAAACCGTCGAAGAATGTGAACTCGGGATCGTAGGGCATAAGGTGTTCGTGCGGCTGAAAGACATCCCGATGTATCTTTCCAAGCGTACCAAGGACAGCATCCGTAACCGCTACAGCCACTCGATGGAAGTGGGGTTGAGCACCGAGTATATGCTGAACCATCTGAGCAGGCAGCTTGGAGAGGATGTCGACCTGAACTTCTTCAAGATAGGGAAGATCGTGGGGCTGCTGCATGACATCGGCCATACGGCGTTCAGCCATGACGGCGAGACCATTCTGGACAAGATGCTGCAGAAGGCTTCCGGCTCCTTCGAAAGACCGCTCAGGTTCAACGCCAACCTCAATAACTTCAGACGTATCCTCAAATACGAATTCTATGAGAATCTGCCCGAGGATGTAAAGCAGTATGCCCTGGCCTCTCTGGTCAAGCGTGTGCATGAGCTGGAAGAGTATCCGGAGTATCTCTACTTGAAGGAGTATGTGCGGGATTCCATTGCCCTGGAGGAGAAGTATCTTGCCTCCAAGGGCATCACCATCCAGAACAGTACGGGAAAAACGATCCTCTGCCAGGCGATGGACCTGGCGGACGAGAACCGGTACCGTGTGACGGACATCATCGATTCGCTCAACATCTATTCGATAGAGAAACTGCAGGAGATCCTGCTGCGTTCCCTCAAGAGCGAGGTGCGGGTCAAGGATATACGCAAACTGGTGCATCTGAAGACACTTGCTGTGCCCGGGTATGAAACGGTGCATTTTGACAAGATGAAGATCAAGGAGCTGCTGATCGCGCTGCTGAACCGTTCCAGCAATGCCAAGACGGAGTTCCAGAACACGATGAACGCGATCTCTATGGCGTTCAACAGGAACTTCAGGCTCAGGGAAGACGGGAAACTGGTGCCTGTGGATGCAGAGATCGAGGCTTTGAGAAAGGAGTTCCAGACGGTCGCTGCGACCTATCTGTGGGGTTCGAAAAAAGTGCAGAACATCAAGAAGCCGTTCAGGCACTATTTTACGACGGTGGCGGACTACTTTATCAACAAAGAGTTCGAACTGGAGCTGATCGACAGCAATACCTACAAAGAGGCGCTGACTGCGTTGCGCAGCAGTGATCTGGGCATGGAAGCCTACCAGAGGGAGAAGCTGTGTCTGATGCGGAACTTTCTGGGCGGTTTGACCAATCTGAAGATCATGGAGCTCTATAAAAAGATCGCGCTCTTGAAGTTTGAAGCAAAATTGGGGTATAAACTGGAAAACCGTGACAAACTCGTAGAGAAACATTCGGTAGAGGCTTTTGAAAAAAAGCTGGAAAAAAAGAGTAAAAGATTACTGAAAAAGGGGTAGCTGTGAACATTATCTTCGGTCCCATCCATTCACGCCGTTTCGGCAAGTCCTTAGGGGTTGACCTGAGCCCTTCGAAAAAGCAGTGCAACTTCGACTGTCTCTACTGTGAGCTTGAACCGGCCAAGACGGTGGATGGCTATGAGGATGTCGTGAGTGTCGAAGAGGTGGTCGCTGCACTGAAGGCTGCCCTCAAAGAGCATGGCGATATAGATTTCATCACCCTCACTGCCAACGGCGAACCCACGCTTTACCCCCATCTCTCAGAACTTATAGATGAGATCAATACCTTTAAAGGGTCCACCAAAACGCTCATCCTTTCCAATGCGGGCAATATAGACGATGTCAGGGTGCAGGATGCACTTCTGAAACTGGACGAGGTGAAGCTCTCTCTGGACTGTGCCACGCAAAAGTGCCTAAAAAAACTGGACCGTGCCCATGAGGGTATAGAGGTGGAGAACATCAAGGCGGGGATGCTGGCTTTCAAAGAAAGATACAGCGGGCCGCTGGTCATCGAGATCCTCATCGTCAAAACGCTCAACGACTCCGAAGAGGAGATCGCCAGGCTCAACGAGTTCCTGCTGAAGCTGCGTCCCACACGTATCGACATAGGGACCATCGACAGGCCGCC
>NZ_DATCSP010000040.1:0-51868 GCF_036568385.1 Sulfurovum sp.
CCCTCCAAGCAGCCCATGAGCAAAATGAACTATTTCCATATTACTTAATACAAGAATAATAGGCTATAATAATCGCAAAAAAAGAATCACAAAAGAAAGGTTTAATTTGGGCTTGTTTGACTTTCTGAAAAAAAAAGAAACAATACCGTATGAAAAAATTGCAGAGCAATTGGATGTGTTCACCAAAGAATCTCTTGCAATGCCCAAAATGAACAACCCCTTTTTGCTTGATGACAAAACCAAACACCCTATGCTGTTCGGGTACTTTATGGGTGCGATGGAGTACCTTACGCAAGCATACAGGCTCAATGAAAAAGACACGGATGCCATCTATACGAAGTATCTGTCAAGAAACTTTGCAGACCATGACGAAGAACAGACCAGAGAATTGTTCAACTACTCCAAAGAGATAAGCCAGGCAGAGCATGTTTCCCGGTATATGGTGGTAGGCAATCTTGCGATGAAGAAATGGGAAGCTGGCGGCCCTATGGCAAAATATGCACCTATGGGACTGATCAGACTGCTGAACGATTGATCCTCTCCATTTTAAAAGCAGCGCATAGATACTATCTGCTGCTGCACCTCCATACCCTAAGCTTTACCCTGCTGCAACAGCATCCTGCCCAGAAAACAAGAAGCCGCTAAGTGTGTTTTTGGACCGATACTGGTTTTTCTGCCAGGGATCATCGTAATGATACGACGTTTTTAATCTCTCCTGTATTATAATTGATCATAGAAGATGGGCGCTGTTACCTTGGGGAACAACCATGTAAATGGATAGAAATGATCATATTATGAAAAGTATCAATACCTACTATACTACCAAAGAGGATCTAGAATCATTTATCCAGGATTCTAATCTCCAAAACGCCTCTTCTCTTCTGATCCAGGTCTTTTCCGCTATTGTCGACAAGTCGTTCCTCTCTACCCTCCTCTCAGAATTAGAGACACTGCTCCCAGAGGCAGAGATCCTGGGGACCACAACTGACGGTGAGATCATGAACGGAAAAGTATCCTCCGGGAAAGTGGTTCTGAACTTCACACAGTTTGAACAGACCTCACTGAAAACGGCGGCCATAGCCCATACGGCTGACGGATACCATAGTGGACAATATCTGGCAAAAGAGCTGATCGGGGAAGAGACCAAGCTCCTTATCGCGTTCACAGACGGGATACACACCAACGGGGAAGCCTTCTTGAAAGGTATCGCTTCTGTCAATGAGGATGTCATCGTTGCAGGAGGTGCGGCAGGGGACAACAGTCGCTTTATCGACACGTTGGTCTTTACCAAACAAGGCATTTTCAACCATGGCGCTGTAGCTGTTTCGCTCGACAGCGAACACTTGCATATCCACAAAGACTACAGTTTCGGCTGGCATCCTATCGGGAATGAACTGACCGTGACCAGCGCAGAGAGGAATCGTGTCCATACCATTAACGGGAAAAGTGCGGTAGACGTCTATGCCCATTATCTGGGCGAAGAGATCGCCAAGGGTCTGCCAGGGGTAGGCATTGAATTTCCCCTGATGGTGCATCGCAACGGCTCAACGCTCTCACGGGCCTGTATCGCGAAGGAAAAAGATGGCTCCCTGATGGTCGGAGGCAATGTATATACAGGAGAGAAGGTTCGGATCGGTTACGGGAACAGTTCTGAGATTTTAAAAAAATCGAAAAATATCTTTGCGTCCACAGCCAGGCATCCCTCTGAAGCTATTTTTGTCTATTCCTGTATGACAAGAAGACACTTTCTGGGCAGCAAGGTCGAATCGGAGATCATGCCCTTGCAGACCCTGGCGCCTGTATCCGGTTTTTTTACCTATGGTGAATTTTTTACCTCAACCCAGAAAGCACTCTTCAATCAAACCATGACCCTGCTTTCCCTAAGTGAAAGTGATACGCTCCCTCGCCATATCCCCGAGGAGATACGGCAACCGAACGATATCAACAGTACCTCTATTGAAGCGTTAACGCATCTTATCAACGTGACCAGCAAAGAGGTACAGGCACAGACGGATGCGCTCAGACAAAGCAATCAGCTGAACCAGGAGCTCAAAGAGCGTATGGAACTGGCCCTTTTAGGAAGCAATGACGGTATCTGGGACTGGAATATCCTTGACAACACGGTTTATTTTTCTCCCCGATGGAAAGAGATGCTGGGGTACGCGGACAATGAACTTGCGAATGGACTGTCTACCTGGTCTGACCGCATTCACCCTGATGACATAGACAGAACCTGGGCAGATATCTATAAAAATCTACATGGCGAAACAGAGTATTATGAAAATGAGCATCGGTTAAGACATAGGGATGGGCACTGGGTCTGGATCCTAGACAGGGGGAAGGTCCAGTTTAATGCAGACCGTACTGCGACCCGTATGTTGGGAACCCATACCGATATCACCGAAGAGAAAGAGACCCAACTCAAATTATTACATCAGGCACAGATCATTGAGCAGACCCATGAACCTGTCAATACAACGGACCTGAGAGGGAACATCACCAGCTGGAATAAGGGATCTGAAGCACTTTTCGGATACACCGCCGATGAGGTCATGGGAAAACCTATTGCAATGCTGTTTGAACCCGAAGCGTATCAGGCGTTTGTACAACACATGCCTGCTTTGATGAAAGAGGGAGAATATCGCTGTACGTTGACACTCTTCAAAAAATCCAAAGTACCCGTATTGATCAACCTCTCCCTTTCCCTCCTTAGGGATAACGAGAATGTCCCTACAGGTATTGTAGGGTATCTGCAGGACATCACTGAACAAAAACAGGCGGAGGATGCACTGCTCGCGCAGCAGGAGACCCTGCAGTATCAGGCGCATTATGATGCCCTGACCGGTCTGCCGAACCGGGTACTGTTCACGGACAGACTTGCACAGAGCATTCAGAGATCAAAACGCCATCAAGAGGGATTTGCGCTCTTCTTCATTGACCTTGATAATTTTAAACATATCAACGATTCTCTGGGACATGATGTAGGAGATGAAGTGTTAAAGGTCGTAGCACAACGTATCCATAACGTCATTCGGGAGGAAGACACCCTGGCACGGTTAAGCGGCGATGAATTCACCCTGATCATGGAAGATCTGATGCACCCGGAGAATGCAACCGTATTGGCAGAAAGCATCCTTCATGCACTGGAAACCGTGATCGTCATTGACAGGCATACCATCTACCTGACAGGGAGTATCGGTATTGCTGTGTATCCGCAAGATGCAACCGATACAGCCGCGCTGCTCAAGTATGCCGATACTGCTATGTATAAAGCCAAACAGGAGGGGAGGAACACGTTTCAGTTCTATGCACCCGAAATGACAGACTTTGCCTTGAAACGCATGGAGATGAAGACACACTTGCGCCAGGCCATCGAAAATGAAGAGTTTGTCATATGTTATCAATCGCAGGTGGATGCCTCTACCAATACCCTGATAGGTGTAGAAGCATTGATACGATGGCAACACCCTACACTGGGACTTCTCTCTCCTGATGCCTTCATTCCTCTTGCAGAAGAGACAGGGATCATCGTCGAGATCGATCAACTGGTCATGCGGACGGCCATGAAGCAAATGGCCCAATGGTATAAAAAAGGTCTCAACCCCGGGAGACTCGGGTTAAACATCTCCATACAGCATCTGGAAAGAGGGGATTTCCTTCAAAAGATCAAAGATTGCCTTAACCGCAATGATTTCAGGGCCAACTGGCTGGAACTTGAGATCACCGAAAGGCAGATGCTGAAAAAACCCGAAGAGGTCATTAAGAAACTAGGGCAGATCCAGGCACTGGGCATTGGCATCTCTATCGATGATTTTGGAACGGGATACTCTTCTTTGTCCCTTTTGAAACGTTTGCCCATCAATAGGTTAAAGATCGACCGCTCCTTTATTCAGGATATTCCGCAAGATGATGAGGATATGGCTATCGTCAGAACGATCATTGTACTTGCCAAGAGCCTTAACCTCGACCTTATTGCCGAAGGAATAGAAACGGCAGCGCAGAGAGACTTTTTAATAGATAACGGTTGTCACTATTTTCAGGGGCATTACTACTCACGCCCTATTTTAGCCGAAGAGATGGAAGCGGTTCTTTTACAGAACAGGAAGGCGTAACTCCCCCTGTTCTGACCTGTTTTGGTAAATAGTACCGACATCTCCATCAAATAAAAAAAAGAGTCAAGGTTTTCAGTGTGGCAACAAGGCAACTTACAGTATACTCATATTACCATAGTGCATATCAAATTATTTATCGAGGTTTTCTATGAAAAAAATATCTTTACTACTTTCTGTTTTTGTACTTCTTTTCTTAAGCGCCTGTAAAGAGCCCGGTCTTTCAGGAAAAACCGTTAAAAAAGAGTACTTTACCGGCGGCCAGCTCCGTTCTGAGTTCATCATGGATGATGACACCGGACAAAACGGTTTTCTTAAGCAGTACGGTTATGATGGACATGTGACCTCCACTTCCCAGATCCGAAACGGCGTGCCTCATGGCACAGAGATAGGCTATGACCCTAAAGGCCGAATGCTTTGGAAAGCCAGCTATGTCAACGGGAAAAAAGACGGTATCCAGGAAGCCTACTATCCAAACGGTGACGTGATGGTCTCCTATACCTACAGGAATGGTGTCAAGAACGGACCGGCGCAAACCTACAACAAAGATGGCTCGGTCTATCGAAGGGTGATCTATGAAAATGGCAGAATCGTCAACTGATCTTACCTATGAGTCTTCTGCCCCGCTATACGCATATCATCAACCCCCGGCTCAAGCACATCTATCTCACCTTTGATGAGGAGGGGGACCTCATCATCAAATCCCCCAGAGTACCTCAGCACAAGATAGAACAGCTTTTATTGAAAAAAGCTTCATGGATCAACCACTCCAGAGAAAAACTGCAGAAGAAGAAGGGGAAGCGTATAGACTTTTCCCGTACGCCTGAAGTCTATTTTATGGGCAGCAGCTACCCTCTCGAACTGATCCCTCACGGTAAAAAAAAGGTGCAGCTCGAGTTTGATGAAACAAAGTTCACACTCCATTATCACAGCTACGATGAGACACTGTTTCATGCCCATGTAGACCGTTTCTACAAAAAGGAAGCGCAAAGGTATATACCTGACCAGGTTGCATTCTGGGCAGATAGAATGCGTCTTTCCCCGGCGGCACTCCGTTTCCGTAAAACCAAGCGCCAATGGGGAAGCTGCAGTGCAAAAAATGTGCTGTGCTTTAATACCATGATGATGAAACTCCCCAAAGATGTGATACAATACATCATCGTGCATGAACTTGCCCATATCAAGCATAAACACCATCAAAAAGCGTTTTGGCAGCTGGTCGAAAACCATTTGCCTGACTATAAAACGCATGTCAGTGACCTGAAGCACTATACCACCTAAGGAGTCTCCCATCGATTCATTCTACCTTTTGGCCTTTATGCTTATCCTTCTTATAGGGTCTGTCCTGGTCTACATCTACTATCTTAAAGAGAAAAAAGAACAGCTCGATGCGATCAAACGGGGATTTTGCCCCAGATGCCATCATAAAAGTATCGAACTGACCGATCAAAGGTCAGGCGGATGTTCCGGACCCAAACTCCTCTCTTTTACCTGTTTGGAGTGCGGCTATGCCAACAGCTTTGCTGTAGACAACAGTGATAGTTGCGGCACCGGAAGCTGCCACTGACACGCCAAAGCTTGACACCTAAGCGGTTTCATGCTATAAACATCCTACAGAACAGCAGCAGCGTTTTTGGCTTTTCTCAAAAACGCCCCAAACCATAAAAAGGCACAGTATCATGAAATTTGGCACCTCCACTTTAGACTTCTCCATACTCCCTTACCAGGAGGGGATCAACCCTCCGGTCACCAAACCCAACCCGGGATTCCTCGCTGACATAGGGGAAGAAGGTATGCGTGCTTTGCTGGACAGATTTTATATGGGTCTCTTTGAGAGTCCCATCAAAGAGATCTTTCCCAAAGAGAGAGAAGAGATGAAAAAAGCGGCCCAGCACTCGGCAGACTTTTTCATACAGATCTGCGGAGGGACTGATTACTTCAACCAAAACCGGGGTGCGCCGCAAATGAGAAAAAGGCATGCCCCTTTCCCTATCACGCCTCATGCAAGACTGCATTGGCTGGTGACGTTTGAAGAGGCGCTTCAGCCCATCATAGCGCAGAAGCTAAGCTCTGAAGAAAATATCCAGAGCTTCTGGAACTACCTGAATGTCTTTTCACAATGGATGATCAATACCCGGGACGCCTGACCGCTTCAAAACCGCTTGACACGCCTGTGGCAGTAAGGCTGTGAACCTTTCCGTTCATAATAGTCCTGATGGTAGGCCTTTGCAGGGTAAAAAGATGCAGCAGGCAGGATCTTCGTGGCTATCTTAAGACCTTGTTTCTCCAACACCTTTATCAGTCTTTCTATCGTTTCACGCTCTTCTTTACTGTTGACAAAAACGGCCGAGAGGTATTGGCTCCCGATATCCGGTCCCTGCCCGTCCGACTGCGTGGGATCGTGTATCTCAAAAAATGTTTTGGCGAGTGTCTCATACGAGACCTTTGAAGGATCATACAGCACCTCCACCGTTTCCAGGTGGCCTGTATCTTTTCTGATCACATCATCGTAACCGGGGTTCTTCAGATGGCCGCCCATAAACCCTGACGTCACCTCTTTCACCCCGTCGATCTTTTCAAGATGATACTCCACGCCCCAAAAACACCCTCCGGCAAAAAAGGCTTTTTCCCATGCAGCGGCGGCCTCTTTCTTTTTTTGAAAGTTGAGAGAGACAGAGTTGACGCAGTGGCGCACATTTTTTTCGGTAAACCCCTCCCCTTTAAAGACATGTCCCATATGGGCTCCGCAGTTCGCACAGACGATCTCAGTGCGACTGCCGTCAGCATCCGGTACTTCTTTGATCGCGCCTGGTATGGTATCGTCAAAACTCGGCCAGCCGCAGTGGGAATCAAGTTTGTCGCTGGACCTGTAGAGCGGTGCACCGCATACCTTGCAGGTATAGGTGCCGTCCTCTTTCGTATCTACATACTTTCCGGAGAACGGGCGTTCCGTCCCTTTGTCTATGATCACATGCTTCTCAAAGGGAGTCAGGCTGTTCAGTTTGGCACTCCACGGCGTCAACGCGTCAGCCACCAGCGATGTCACCATCAGACATAAGATCCATACTATCTTCTGCATATCTCGCCTTTTGCGTTTTTTAGACCTATCGATCATCCCTGTACAATTTCAATGTACTAATCCCTCATCACCGCATATCTTCCAGAACCCAAAAGCACGATAGCCAAGGCACTCAACAGATAGAACATCGGCAACTCCAATGCCCAGGACCCATGGCTTCCCATTTTGAAGAATTCACCCATTTTCGTCAAGTAGATGGCCGCTGCCATATTGAACACGATCACGCCGGCCCAAATCCTGCTTTTCCATCCCAGGATCAAAAAGATCGGGGCCAGTATCTCTCCCACATAGACCCCATACGCCAACATTTCAGGCAAGCCATGGGACTTCACTACCCCTTTAATAAAGTCGATGCCGTGCAATGCCTTCTCGATCCCGTGAAAAAGCATCATTCCGCCGACCATGACCCGCAGTACCAGTTTTCCTATATGTTCCGACATGTTATACTCCTTATCAATTTGAAAGTACACCATTATAGCAAGTATTTTGAACTCTTATGTTACAATTTGGGCAGTGATAAAAGGTCAGATACCATTGGCTGCGCCCGTTATGAGGAGGTTGCATGAGCATACAAAGCGAAGAAGAGGCATATCAGAAAAAACGGGCCGGTGAAGTGAGCCAGTTAGGTGCCGGACACACGGAATACAAGTATCAGTATGCTCCCGAACTCCTGGAAACCTTTGAGAACGTGCACCCTGAAAGGGACTACTGGGTCACGCTCAATGCGGATGAATTCACCTCTCTGTGCCCCAAAACCCATCAGCCTGACTTTGGCACCCTCATCATCAACTACATCCCCGACATCAAGATGGTCGAAAGCAAATCCCTGAAGCTCTACCTTTTCAGCTTTATGAACAGCGGTGAGTTCCATGAAGATGTGGTCAACAAGATAGGAAAAGATCTGGTCAAACTGATGCAGCCCAAATATCTGGAAGTCGTCGGGCTGTTCTACCCGCGCGGCAATATCAGCATACACCCTGTATTCAGTTTCAGCAATGGCGAAGCCAAATATCAAGAGATCGAAAACTACCGGTTTATGAACAGAAATCTCAATCCCCAACGCATAGGATGAAACATGGAGTTTAGAAAAGTAGATGCCCAAGCAGGTACCAAGATAGAATATATGTCCCCGGAATTGCTTTTTCTCGGCCAAAGCGGGCAACCCTATCGCGGCACGCTCTATGTGCATTTTACAAGCAAAGGGGAGAGTTTCGACCTGCTGGATTTTAAAAAGTACATCACTTCACTGCGGTCCGTCACCCTTACGGCTGAGAACATTGCGTATGAGATCTATCAGAAGATCCAAAAAAATGTCGATGTCGACGCTCTGGGGATCATCGTCGACCTGACAGCCCGCGGCGGCATTCAGCAGCGCATCTGCTTCGGCGAAGACTTTACTCCGGTCAAAAAACAGAAGTTCTTTCAGGTGCACTGATCTACATCTGCGATAAATTGCAACCTAATATCCATTAAACAAATATCTGTATGTACCAAAAAATTATTTTGTGATAATCATTAAATTTGGTTTATATAAAACAAGCAGAACACTATTACTGATGCAATATGTATATCTTGTTGATAACAAATGAAAATATGACATAAATATTATATTAATAAGATAAAATTAAATTTGTATATTATTTTATACAAATTAAAAAACAGGGAGAGAAAATGAATTGGTACTTAAAAGCATTTAAAGAATATGCTACATTTAGCGGGAGAGCGCAAAGAGCGGAGTATTGGTATTTTGTGTTATTCTATATAATAGGTTTTATGTTAATGTCATTTCTTGATGGAATGCTAGGGTCATTCAGTATGGAAGCAGGAATTGGTTTATTAGGTGGAATATTTCTATTAGTACATATGTTACCAAGTATAGCTGTATCTGTTAGAAGATTACATGATATAGGTAGAACAGGCTGGTGGTATTTGCTTATTATTATTCCTTTGATTGGGCCCCTTGTACTATTCATCTTTAGTGTACTTGATAGCAAAGAAGATAATCAATACGGACCAAATCCAAAACTAGCCGCTGCAGTAGCATAAGGCTACTACACATAACTATAGAAGAGACGTCGTTTAAAGTAACCTCGTCTCAATAAAATAAATTCTTATATAATAACTCTCAAAGATCACTCAAGATATCTCCAGCATTCTGATAAAAGTATAAATATATTTTAATGCAGATATCACATGAATAATTACATACAATTGACACAGGTTTAGAAATAAAAAGTTGCTAGAATCTTTGAAAGTACTTTGCGAGGATTGCATAAAATAGGTGGCCGGGAGAGGGGGATTCGAACCCCCGGAGGTGTTACCCTCACCGGTTTTCAAGACCGGCACATTCGACCACTCTGACATCTCCCGACGTTTTTGTAGAAAAAGAATTTTACCCGAAAAAGATAAAACCTAGTTTATATAATGTTAATGGAGGAGCCACCCGGATTTGAACCGGGGATAGCAGCTTTGCAGGCTGCGGCCTTACCACTTGGCGATGGCTCCGTCTATTGGTGGTACCCGGAGCCGGACTTGAACCGGCACGGTCACAATGACCGGGGGATTTTAAGTCCCCTGTGTCTACCATTCCACCATCCGGGCATGTTGGTACCAACTATTTATTATAATTTTAAAAATCTTTAAACATCCATACACAAGCCTACGCTTTCAAGATGCGCTAAAAAGTAGTTTTTCTGCTTTTTAATTAATTGAAGATCATAGAAGATCATACTTTATATGGAGCGGGCGAAGGGAATCGAACCCTCTACCCCAACCTTGGCAAGGTTATGCTCTACCGATGAGCTACGCCCGCATCTCCATACCGAATTTTAATTTTTATCTTAAAATCGGAGTGCGATTATAGCCAAAAAAAAATTTAATGTAAAGAGCTAAAAGCACTTTTGTGTATAAAATTTGTTTTCTTAGCGTTTTTTGAATACGAAAGTGCTATAATCCATTAAAATATACAGAAAGGCTTTCCGATGAGAAGTGACGAAATAAAACAGGGGTTTAGCAGAGCTCCGCACAGAAGTCTGCTGCGTGCGACAGGGGTAAAAGATGAAGATTTTGAAAAACCGTTCATTGGTGTAGCAAACTCATTTATAGAAATTATTCCTGGACACTTTTTCCTTAACAAGGTCGCGGAAGTCATCAAAGAAGAGATACGTGCCAATGGCTGTGTACCTTTTGAATTCAATACCATCGGGGTCGATGACGGGATCGCTATGGGGCATGACGGCATGCTTTACTCGCTTCCGAGCCGGGAGATCATAGCCAACTCTGTAGAGACCGTGATGAATGCCCACAAGCTTGATGCGATGATCGCCATACCTAACTGTGACAAGATCGTTCCGGGAATGATCATGGGTGCCCTGCGCGTCAATGTCCCTACCGTTTTTGTCTCAGGCGGACCTATGGAAAAAGGATATACAAAAGACGGTACACCGATCGACCTTGCTACTGCTTTTGAAGCGGTTGGGAAACATGAGGCAGGAGAGATCACCGATGAGGAACTTCATGATATCGAGTGCAACGCCTGTCCGAGCGGCGGTTCCTGTTCAGGGATGTTCACGGCCAACTCCATGAACACGCTGATGGAAGCTATGGGTATCGCCCTTCCGGGAAATGGAACGATCCTTGCCTTGACACCGGAAAGAACAGAGCTTTACAGAAAAGCGGCCAGACGTATCTGTGAGATCGCCAAGTCTGAAGCGGCTGAGCGTGAGAAGTACCGTATCAGAAACATTTTAAATGAAAATGCCGTACGTAATGCCTTCGCTGTAGATATGGCAATGGGCGGAAGTTCTAATACCGTACTGCATATGCTGGCTATCGCGAAAGAAGCGGAAGTCGACTTCAATCTTGAAGACATCAATGCGATCAGCAAAAGGGTTTCACACATCGCCAAGATCTCCCCATCACTCTCCACTGTGCATATGGAAGATATCAATAAGGCAGGCGGGGTCAATGCCGTCATGCATGAAATGATGAAACGCGGCGAGAACATCCTGCTTGACAACCTCGGCATCACGGGAGAAACGCTCTATGAGAAAGTCAAAGAAGCAGAGATCCTGGACACGAACATCATCCACACGATAGACAACCCTTATTCTGAAGTGGGCGGACTTGCCATTCTCTATGGAAACCTTGCAGAGCAAGGGGCCGTGATCAAAACAGCCGGGATCACCGGAGAAAGGGTCTTTACAGGAACCGCTGTCTGTTTTAACTCCCAGGATGAGGCCATCGAAGGGATTCTCGGAGGTAAAGTGAAGGCCGGCAATGTCGTGGTGATCCGATACGAAGGTCCCCGCGGCGGTCCGGGTATGCAGGAGATGCTCAGTCCTACCAGTCTTATCATGGGTATGGGGCTGGGAGACAAGGTCGCTCTCATTACGGATGGCCGGTTCTCAGGAGCAACCAGAGGTGCGAGTATAGGACATGTCAGTCCGGAAGCTGCAGAAGGGGGTCTTATCGGCCTGCTTGAAGACGGTGATGAGATCTTTATCGATGTGGACAACTATATCCTGGAAGCAAAGCTTAGCTTCGAAGAGATCGCGGAAAGAAGAGACAATTTTGAACCTATCGTCAAGCCATTGAAAAGTAAATGGCTAAGACAATATAGAGCGTTGGTGACGAATGCAAGTTCAGGTGCCGTCTTACAGGCGGACTGATCATCCGCAGTTTTATAGGCATTCGCTCTATCCGGTCAAGGCTTTGCCTTGACAGACCACTCCGGGTCCGAATAAAGACCATACAATCCTCTTAGCCAACTCAGGCTGTTCTTAGCATATCAAATGAAATCTTGATATCAATTTCCCCATGAGTGTTGATTTTAAAGGTAACGATGCAATGTCATCCAGGCTCTTATGCTCTTGAGGCGAAAGACCATGTAACTGCTCACTGGTATACTCTCTTTCATACACTTCGCCGCAACTTACACACTGTCTCCAGCCGCCATTCCAAACAACATTCGTATTGTCACATTTCCTACAAGCATTCATCATGCTTCCTTTATATTTTTATTCAAAAAAATGCCCTCCCCGGTGCATTTCACAATTATACTACCAAACGGATGATTTTTATATAGAAGTCATATTCTAGAAGAGGGGTAAAGCGTCCGTTCCCTCATCCTGCAAAGCAAATACTATTACAGGTGACGTCTTGCACCTTTGAATCTGCTGCTGTAAAATGCCTTCTCCAGACTTGTGATCACCACTTGTTTCTTTGCGGATGACGCATGGATAAATTTATTATCCCCAAGATAGATACCTACATGGTTCACATACCCTTTACGTTGTTTCGAGGTATCAAAGAAGATCAGGTCTCCCACTTGCAATTCATCTCTTTTCACCTGTTTCCCGACTTTTGACTGCATGATAGAGGTACGAGGAAGGTCTATACCATGCTTTTTATAGACAAATTTTACAAAGCTGGAACAATCATAGGTATTTCTATTGCCGCTTGCGCCCCAGACATATTTTTTCCCTAGTTTTTGTTTTGCCAAAGAGATAATCGCTTGACACTTGTCCAACTCTTCTGCCTCTTCTTTGCTCTTGCTGCCAAAAATGTTTGAGAAGGAGAAGCCCTGGCTTTTTGCTTCTTTTTGCTTCTTAAGGTTCACGGTCTCGAGGCGGGAGAGTGAGGCAATGAACTTCTTGTCCGTAGCTTTTTGCGTTGGTTTTGCAAGCTGCACTTTTTGCTTCACTTGAGACACCTCTTGCTTCGTTTGAGGTACTTTCAGTACGCTTCCTATCTTGAGAATAGCACTTCTCTGAAGCCCGTTGGCTTCTCTCAGTTTAGCAATGGTCGTTTGATGCCTCTGTGCGATCGTAGAGAGGCTATCTCCCTTTTTTATCACATAATCTGTTGTTTTATCAGCTGCCGCGGCATAGTTTTTCACCGGTACGTTCAATTGTTTCCCGTATTGGATCACCGCACCTTTTTTCAGACCATTCACCTGTCTTATTTTTGCAACCGATGTATGATATTTTTTTGCAATGGAAGAAAGTGTCTCTCCTTTTTTGATCGTATGCTTTGATGTTTTCTGGATGGCTGCCTGTGCTGTGACTGCAGTGAGGGAAAGGGTGACGAGTAGCGTATAAAGTATTTTCAATGGAATCTCCTGATGAATTAATACATTATAGTATACACTTGGATAAGTACATACTAAAAAATATGTTCTTATTCTATCTATATATTATTAATAAAAAATAAACACGGTTTTAAATCTAACTTAAATCAGGATGCCGACTTCATGGGCTTTTTAGCCTCTTGCAGTGTCTTGACGAGCTGGTCGGCTACCCTGAATGCATTTGCAAAAATGGTCCATGTGTAAGCCACAGAACCTCCTGTAGGCATGAAGCTGGCGTCAGCGACATACAGGTTTTCCACATCATGGGACCGACAATATTTGTTAAGTACTGAGGTTTTGGGGTCGTCCCCGAAGCGGCATCCGCCGGCGACCAGGTTTTGCGGAGGTGCTGAGGAGATAGAAGAATAAATGTTCTTCGCTCCCATCTCTTCAAGGATCTTTTCACACTTCTTGGCGATATAGTTTCCCACCTTGACATCTTGCGGGTGCCCCTCGATACGTAATTTCCCTACAGGCATACCATATTTGTCTTTATGGGCAGGATCCAGGGAGACAAAACAGTCATCATTGGGAAGCCAGTCATTAAAGACCTCAAAACGTATGCTTTTCTGTGCAGTAAACCGTTCCACAACACGGTCCCCGAGCTCTTTGCCCCATACCAGCCTGCCCTCTTCACTATTATTCTTGCGGGCGCGGCTGATGATATTTTGGTGCTCGAACATAAACTCTACCGAGCCTCCTTTAAACCTGCCGTCCCACCAATCGTCTATAAAGTACCAGTCCAATACGGAACGGTTGACAAAGAGCCCCGTCTCCATCAGGTCTTTGAACGCTATCTCTTTTAGCCCATCTTTATGCAGTTCACCCTGACCCGAACCGCCCCCGGAGAATATCAGGTTCTTACCCAGTTCGCCAGAGCTGTTCCCCAACCCTTCAGGGTGATATTTGTTTGATGAGTTCAGCAAAAGTCTGGCACTTTCATGGGCTTGCGCGGCTACGACAAAAAGCTTTCCTTCTATCTTTCTCTCTTTTCCGGTGAGAGTATCCACTGCCAGCGCATAGCTGACCGTCTCTTTTGAATCTGTATGCAGATACTTGACATGGGTGTTTGTCATCAGTGTCAGGTTGCCTGTTGCCAAAGCCGGTTTCAGCAGTGCTTCTCGTGAACTCCCTTTGGCTCCGGAAGCACACCCGTAGCTTCCGCAGAAGTTGGAGTAGTAGCAGGCATCACGTCCGGGTTTGCTTTGAGAGAGCACTGCCCGTGGGGTGACAAGCGGTGTGACACCCAGGGCTTGACAGCTTTTGTCAAACAGTTTGACCACCGCGTTCTCTTTGGTGGGAGGCTGTGTAAAGTCGGGGGTACTTCTCCAGGGCTCAAAGTCATGTTTTTCATAATGGCCCGAGATGCCTACCAGCTCTTCTGCAAGCGTATAGTAAGGCTCCATATCCTCATAGCTGATAGGCCAGTCTACCACATTGGCACCTTCGATCTCGCCGTATTTGCTTTTGAGCCTGAAGTCATCCGGATGCATACGGTGCAGCATCCCGGACATGAAATTTGACGATCCTCCTACGATATTGCCGTTCCAGAAACTCCATCCGGATTCATAGGTGGGCGTGGCGACCCATTGGCCGTCTATCTTCTGTTCTATCGTATGGTACTCATCAAAAAGGCTGGGCGTGACAATATCTCTGCGACAGTAGGCCAATTCGTCTTTAGAAAAATCGTCGCGATTGAGCAGCCTGCCCTTTTCAAGCACCGCCACTTTGAATCCTGCTTTGCACAGCGTATAGGCTACCGCTCCCCCGCTTGCCCCTGAACCGATGATCACCACATCATATTTCATAGCGCAATATACCTTGTTGCAGGTCTTGGAAGTCCGCCATAGGCACCGATCGCTTTCCATCCGGCTTCATGGATATTTGACCCGTAAACAGGGTCCGAGAAGATTCCTTCCATCGTCAGCGTCATAATACGTGACAACCAGGCACTGCCATACTTTGTCTCTTCATACGCACGCAATGCTTTTTCTTTCTCCTGATCGCTCAGGGAAGCGAACCGTCCTTTTTCCCTGACTGAGAGTTCTTCGGCACCTTCGAGTACAAACGCTCTTATATCCCTGTCGAAACTTGGGTGCGAGACGGTTTCATATAAAAACCGGGTTGCCTTCATCGCTTTGGCAGAAGGGAGTTTGCTCCCCTCCGGGAACATGTGTTGCTGTACTGCTTCGATCGTGGGTTCTATTTTCTTGAATGCTTTTTCATAGCTGCCGGGGCTTTTGGCATGAAGATAGGGAGCGATCCCCAATACGGAACCCCAGAGTAAAAAGTCTCTTCTTTTCTGTATCATCTTGCCCTCTTCTCACATTTTCACGCATCATACCTAATAGAGTGTGCAGTTGAAGTGCAGCATCCATGACGCTTAAACTATACCTGCACACATTATACTTTATGGATGGTCATAACACGATGAGAACATAACAGCATTCAGAGATAAAAAGTCAAAAATCGTATTTTCTATTTTCTCTGCGATACACATACAGTACACATCTTTTCTATTATACTTGTCCTGTTACAGCAAAAGATAGTAGCCAAAGGAGGTTCTGATGCTAAAAAATGTCTACCCGATCACAAAAAATATATTAAGCAGCGGGAAAAATATTTCTTTACTGCTGGCTAGACTCACTGTTGCGTATGGATTTTACGGTCCGGCAATGGAAAAGTGGTCAGATATTTCCAGTGTCGCCGAGTGGTTCGGAGGTACGCTAGGCATTCCCTTTCCTACGCTGAATGCCTACCTTGCGGCCACTACTGAATTGTTAGGGGTGGTGCTATTGACCTTGGGTCTTTTTACAAGACTGATCTCCATTCCGCTGATGGTCGTGATGGTCGTGGCCATTACCACGGTGCACCTGTCCCATGGCTTTTCAGCGGGGAATAACGGGTTTGAAATTCCTCTCTACTATCTGTTGTTTTTAGCTCTCTTTGCTTCACTTGGAGCCGGAAAATTCAGCTTGGACCACCTTTTATTCGGGGAAGAGCAATAAACAGAATGATACCAAAGGAAAAAAAATGAAAAAACTACTCATCTTGCTTGGAGCGATCGCACTGACATGTACACTGGCAGCAGCAGAAGGAAAATGCAGTGAAGGTAAATGTGGTGAAAGCAAATGCGGCGACAGTAAAAAAACTGAGAAAAAGTATGAGAGCGGCAAATGTGACAGCGGAAAATCCGGTGACAGTAAAAAATGTGAAAGCGGTAAATGCAGCGGTGACAAAGAGAACAATAAAAAAGTCCCTGAAAAAGGCAAATGCGGTCAAGGCAAATGTGGATAATCTACCCAGTCACACTTCTTCCTTAGACTCCCATATCCTGAAGGTATGGGGGTTTTATCTTTCTTTTAAAAATCATTGTATAATGTACTTATATCACCCTAAAGGAACCCCATGCGACACTTTATGATCATGCTTGCACTGCTACTCGCTTTAACCGGATGTGAAGACAAAGAACAGCTTGCAAAAGACCAGGCTGCACATGATGCCAAGATCGCACAACAGGCCAGAGCAGAACTGCTTGCTGAACTTGGAGCACAAAAAGAAGCGTTGAAAAGATCACAAGAAGAGAACGAAACAAAGCTGGGCCGGATGGGGTTCCGCATGGACGATGGGATCATCACGATCGATACCAACAGGACCAAAGACTTTTTTAGAGCATTGAATGAAAAGATGTCCGCAGAGGTACAAAAAATTTCCGAAGACTTGAAGAAAGGGGTCATTGAAAAAAAAGAGGCCGGTGTGGAGATGAAAGATCAACAACTTCATATCGATCTCAATAAGACCAAAGACCTGCTTCATGAATGGGGTAAACTTATGCAGATCTATATGCAGGAATTTCAAGATATGGCCAAGCCTTTGGATACCAATAGTACAGAGAAAGGAATGTAATGCAACACATAGATATGAATTCGGATGAGTTTCAGGCACAGCTCGAAAAGACCTGGGATTTTGTGGAAAAGGTCAACAAGCAGTTTGGCTGGGTCCAAAATCCCAATGAGGAGGTCAATGAAGGTGTGGCGATGGGTCTTGCCCGAAACAAACTCATTTACGGGAAACAGTTCTGTCCATGTTTTATGGTGATAGGAGAGACAAAAGAGGAGCAGAAAGCTGCAGACAACCGTATCTGTCCCTGTAAACCTGCCATAGAAAAAGAGATCCCTGAAGATGGTCACTGTCACTGCGGCATCTTCTGTACGCCCGAATATGCGGCATCCCAGGCACAGCACAACACCATAGAAGAGGTCGTCCATGAACACTCCCGCGGCCTGACCAGGGAAGAGGCAGAGCAGCTTCTCAAAGAGGAACAGCTCGACGGCGATGAACTCGAAGCCCTGCTTGAAGCAAAAAAGCTCGGTATGGTCCACTTTACCCTTGTGGACACAAGAGAGTTCATGGAGTTCCAGATGGAGCACATCGTAGGAACGGACAAGCTTGTACCCACTTCACAGTTCTATGCTAAGGTAGAAGAAGAGCTCTCCGGGCTCAAAAAAGACCCTATCATCGTCTACTGCCACTCAGGCAGCAGAAGCTTTCAGGTACAGCATGCCATGAAAGGCCTGGGGTTCGAACATGTCTGCAACCTGCGTCCAGGCATCATCGGCTTTTCGGGTGAAACCCAAAGAGGATAGCCTCTTCCTCTCGCTTGCGGGTATTTATACCCGCCGATACGGGAAAAGAGGAAATTCTTACCCCTCATGCAAATCAAAACTATAAAAAACTTCATCAGCCCACGACAGTCCTTTGCGTTTTTTCTTTTTTGGTTACTTTTCTTTCTTTTTTGTCGCAGTACAAAAAGAAAAAAGTGACAAAAGAGTCTGCATTTAAATTGAATATAATAATGAGGGGAATAGTTAAAAAAGGGGATGGGGAGCAAAAGCTCCCCAAAAGATAGTCTACTAAGACTTATTTAGCTGCTGCTTTAGAAGCCTCAGCCACTTTCGCGAAACTTTCAGGCGCATTCATTGCCATGTCAGCAAGAATTTTTCTGTCAAGTTCAATATTTGCAAGCTTAAGACCGTGCATGAACGTCGAATAGTTCATACCGTTCAATCTTGCTGCCGCATTGATACGAACGATCCAGAGTCTTCTGAAATCTCTCTTTTTTTGTCTTCTATCTCTGTAAGCATATACTAATGAACGCTCGAGCTGTTCTTTTGCTTTTCTGAAGTGTTTTCTTCTACCGCTGTAGAACCCTCTCGCTTGTTTTAATAATCTTTTGTGACGTCTATGTCTGACCGTACCGGTTTTTACTCTCATGTTTATCCTTTACCTTAGACTTGTACTGTAACTTTTTTAAAGCCAGTTTTAGTAGGTGTCAAACATTCTCTCTGTTTGAACTTGCCCCTAATCGGGGGAATCTTGTTGTTCAGGAACGTTTTTTGAACAAAGTCCAATAAAACTACGCTAACGCTGCGTTCACTTCAGCAGCGGGCTCATGCGAGCAGCGCATTTCCTTTCTTAGATCAAAGAATGATCAGTTGATCATCTCTTTGATCTTTTTAGCATCCGCTGGATCAACGTGCTTAGGACTTCTCATACTTCTGTGATGTTTGCCATCAACTTTTGAAAGGATGTGACTTCTGAACGCTGTTCCTCTTTTGATCTTGCCGCTTTTTTTGATCTTAAAACGCTTCACAGCGCCTTTAACACTTTTCATTTTTGGCATAGGCTTACTCCCTTATGGATTTTTTCCACCAAACATACATTTAGCAGAAAATGGGACGGTATTATACCCAAAATATCTAAAAGATTTATAAACCCAAACCGTACCGATATCTCTAACCCTATTTGTGTTAAAATCTATCCAGTTAAAAAAGAGGGCGGGGCCAGTGGATAAAGTGACCGAAATACTTTCTCAGAAAAAGAAACTTTTAACAGAGGTTTATTTTGATCTGCAACTGCATTTTGAAGAAAAATACGGGAAAGATGCCCTGGTACTGATGGAGATCGGCACTTTTTTTGAGGTCTATGAGGTCAATAACGATGACCTGAAGGTCGGAAAGGCCAAAGAGATCGCAGAGCTGCTTAATATCCAGCTGACACGAAAAAGCAAAGCGGTGCTGGAGAACTCCCTCTCCAATCCGCTGCTGGCAGGGGTGCCCGCTGTCTCTCTGGACCGCTATCTCTCGCGTCTCATCGCTACCAAAAAGTATACCATCATCGTGGTCAAGCAAAAAGGCGAAATGCCGAACATCAAACGCTATGTGTCCAACATCATCTCTCCGGGTACCAATTTTGAATACCTCAGCGAGCCCAGCGAAAACAACATTGTCTCTTTGCTCATCGATGAGAATGCCGGGATCTTTTCTGTGGGATATGCTGCCATCGATGTCAGTACAGGGAAGACCATCTGTAACGAGATACACTCCACCCGGGATGACAAGACCTATGCCCTGGATGAAGCATTTAATCTTCTGCAGACCTATACGACCTCGGAGGTCATCATCACCCTGGAGAGCAAAGAGATCGATAAAGAGTGGATCGTGCACTATCTGGAGCTTGAATCCCTCCACTACTCGGTCAATACCAAACGCTTTAAAATTCAGTTTCAGAACGAGCTCTTTGCACGGGTCTTCAACATCAACTCTTTTCTCTCCAGTATTGAGTTCCTGGACCTTGAGCGGCATCCCTATACGACAGAGTCATTGGCCGTACTCATCGACTTTATCATCGAGCATGACGAGAGCATCATAGAGAAGATGAACAAGCCCCAGTTCCTGGGGAATAACCGCTATATGTATATCGGGAACAATGCGATGGAGCAGCTTTCGGTGATCTCCCGTGACCCTGCGGATATCACGCTGCTCGATCTCATAGACAAAACCTCTACCGCCTTCGGGAAGCGTCTGCTCAAAGAGAGACTGCTCAACCCTATCTGTGACAGGGAGCTGCTGGAACAGCGCTATAACCTGACAGAACGGCTGCTGCCAAGCATCAACCGCTTTGAGACACACCTGAAACAGATCTATGACCTTGAACGTATCACAAGGCGGATCAAACTGCGCAAACTCCACCCTGTAGAGCTCACCTATATCGCCATGTCTCTGGAAGCGATCCTCAAACTGCTTGAAGATGCCCAGAACAATGGTCTTGCAATGGATGACACTCTCTATACAGAGACGCAGGAGATGCTCAAAGTCCTGCAGGACACTTTTGAACTGGATGTCTGTGCAAGGTTTCGGATAGAACAGATCAATGACAACCTCTTCAAAGACGGTGTCTACCCGGCGATCGACACTATTGTCAGGCATCAGGAAAAAGAAGTCAATAAGATGGACCAGGTGGCCGACCATGTCGAGTCGCTCTTTGACCAGGACAAACTCTTCTCAGGCAGCGCCAAATATACCACGGTCAATTATCTGGAAAGCGAAGGGTATTTTCTCAATCTGACCAAAAACCGCTTTACCCTGATAGAGAAAGCGCTCAAAGACTCTTTTGTCACCATTGACAACCGGCATCACTTCTTTAAAGATTTTCATTACAAATATTTGAAAAATGCCGTCAAGGTGCAGGCCCCGCTCTTTGAGGAGATCACACGTAACTATGAAGCCTCCCAGGTAAAACTTGTATCACTGGTCAAACAGCGCTACATAGAGAGTCTCGATCTGCTTGAGAACAGATTCTCATTACTGCTTGACAAACTGATCGTCTTTATCGCGGACATCGATGTGGCGATCTCTAATGCCAAATGCAGCAAGACCATGAACCTTTCCCGCCCGATCATTGAAGAGGGGAACTTTTACGAAGCCATTGCACTCCGCCATCCTATCATCGAATCGAACGATGAAAGAGGTATCTATGTGCCTAATGATGTCTTTCTGGGAGAGAACAATGGTACTGCCCATAACCATATCACGCTCAATGCCAGTGACGGTGACGATGTCTTAGGCACACTGCTGTACGGCATCAACTCTTCAGGGAAATCCTCTTTGATGAAAAGTATCGGTCTCTCTGTGGTCCTTGCGCAAGCCGGATTCTTTGTGCCTGCCGTGGAACTTCGTTTTGGGCTGTATGACAAGCTCTTTACCCGTATCGTTTCACAGGACAACCTTTACAAAGGGCTGTCAACCTTCGCTGTAGAGATGATGGAGCTCAAGAACATCTTTAACCGTGCCGATGAACGCTCCCTGGTCCTGGGAGATGAGATCAGCCAGGGAACGGAGACAGAGTCTGCCCTTGCCATCGTCTCAAGCGCGATCCTAAAACTGATCTCACTCAGGTCCACCTTCATCTTTGCTACGCACCTGCACCAGCTGGGAAGCATTCCTCAGCTGCAGCACCTGAAACACCTCATCTTCCTGCATCTGGGGATCAAGTACGATGAGAGCAATGATACCCTGGTCTATAACCGTGTGCTGCAGCTGGGCATGGGAGACAGCCTCTACGGACTGGAGTTCGCCAAATCACTGCATATGGACAAGGAGTTCCTGCAAACCGCACAGACCATACGTGAAAACCTCAATAATGGCGGAAGTGACATTAAAAAACTGCGTAAGCAAAAGAACAGCAAATACCATAAGGACCTCTACCTCAGCAAGTGTGCCTTATGTGAAGAGAGCGTGGAAGATGTACACCACATCGCTGAGCAGAAACATGCCAATGCGGAGGGTCAGATAGACCATTTCCACAAAAACCACAAATACAACCTGATCCCTTTATGCAAAAAGCACCATCAACTGGTACATGAGGGGAAGATCAATATTTCCGGGTTCGTGATGACCAATGAGGGGTTAAAACTACATTATGAGATAAAGGATGAGACCCGGGCCAAAAGTGTGTAGCGCGGATAAGGGTTTGAAAGAGATTTCATGCCGTACCGCAGTACGGCATTCACATCTCTCTCAGAAGATAAAATGATGTTTATTTTTTAAGCGGGGTGACGTACATGTTGATGTAGCGTCCCTCTTGTGTAGGTTTACTCTCCAGATTTCCTATATCTTCAAGCATAGGCCATACACGGTTGAGTACATCCACTCCCCACTCAGGGTTTGCCATTTCACGACCTCGCAAGAAAACACGAAGCTTTACGTGCTTCCCTTTTTCCAGGAATTCTCTTGCATGCTTCACTTTATAGGCAATGTCATTGTCCGCGATCTTACAAGAAAATTTCACTTCTTTCACATCGATGATCTTTTGGTTCTTCTTGGCTTCTTTTTTCTTCTTTTCAAGTTCGTACTTGTATTTGCTGTAATCCATGATCTTGGCAACAGGAGGCTTTGCATCCGGAGACATAAGCACAAGGTCCAAGCCTTTCTCTTCTGCTATTTGCATCGCTTCATCCCTGGAAAGGATACCAAGCTGTTCGCCATCATCACCTAAGACTCTAAGCTCATTGATCCTGATAGCCTCATTCATGATTGTATCGTCAGCTTTTTTTCTGCCTTTGTTTCTATCGTGTTGTTTACTCAAATTTTACCTTCTTGAAGTTGTTGTGTTAATTTTACCATAAATTCATCTTGCGTAAGATTATACTGTTCTTTGGCTCTTCTGTCACGGATAGCGACCGTTTTGTTGGCCACTTCTTCATCTCCGATGATCACCACATACGGCACACGCTGCTTTTCTGCATTACGAACACGTTTGTTCAGAGAATCGTTCTTGTCATAGACTTCGGCATCCATACCCTCTTGAACCAGTCTTTTCTTAAGTGCATAGGCGTAATCTGCATGACTGTCAGCGATAGGAACAAATATGACCTGTACAGGGGCCAGGAAGAAAGGGAACTCCCCGGCATAATGCTCGGTAAGGATACCGATGAAACGTTCAAATGATCCCAGGATCGCTCTGTGAATCATCACCGGTCTCTTACGCGTATTGTCATCTGCGACATACTCGACCTCAAAACGTTCAGGAAGGTTAAAGTCCACCTGTATCGTTCCGCACTGCCATTTACGTCCGATGGCATCCGTGATCTTGATGTCTATCTTGGGGCCATAGAATGCACCCCCGCCCTCATCGATGGTAAACGGAAGGTTATTACCGTTCAGTGCATCTTTGAGCCCCTGTGTCGCCAATTCCCATACCGCATCGTCACCGATCGCTTTTTCCGGCTTGGTCGCGACCTCCATCGTATACTCAAAGCCAAACAGTTTCATCACCGAATCCACAAATTCTACTACGTCAAGCACTTCAGCGGCGATCTGATCTGCTTCACAGAAGATATGCGCATCATCCTGGGTGAATTCACGTACACGCAGAAGCCCGTGCAGTACGCCTGACTTTTCATGACGGTGCACCAGCCCATATTCATAATAGCGCAACGGCAGGTCACGATAACTTTTCGGTGTTTGTTTAAAGACCTGGATATGCCCTAAACAGTTCATAGGCTTGATACCATACTCTTGCTCATCGATCGTTGTAAGGTACATATTTTCACCATAGCAGGCATAGTGCCCGGAGGTTCTCCACATATCTGCCTTAAGGATCTCCGGTCCGCGTACCGGCTCATAGCCGCGTGTAAGGTGTGCTTTGTGCAGAATGCTCTCCAGCTTGTAACGAAGTTTTGCACCTTTTGGCATCCAGAACGGAAGCCCTGGGCCTGCCGCGTCATTGAACATAAAGAGTTCCATCTCGTGACCTATCTTTCTGTGGTCACGCTTCTTGGCCTCTTCGAGCATCGTCAAATGCGCCTTGAGCGCTTCTTTGTCTGCAAAAGCCACCCCGTAGATACGTGTCAGCATCTCGGCATTCTCGTCCCCGCCAAGGTAGGCACCGGCCACACGTGTCAGCTTGAAGTTATGCAGAAAACGTAGTGCGGGTACATGCGGTCCGCGGCACAGGTCTTCAAAGTCGCCCTGCTTGTAAATGGAGAGCGTGTCATCTTCGATACGGGACATGACCTTTTGCTTCAGATCATCGTCTGCAAACTTCTCCATCGCTTCCGCTTTGCTGATCTCGTACTTCTCGATCTTGTACTTTTGCTTGATGAGCTCTTTCATCTTCTTTTCGATGCTCTTAAGGTCATTTTCGCCGATCTGCTGATCGACCCTGAAGTCATAGTAGAACCCTTCGTCCACTACCGGCCCTACAAAGAACTGTGAATTAGGATAAAGCTCCGTAATGGCCTGTGCCATAAGGTGTGCCGTAGAATGGCGGATGATCTCCAATGCCGCCTCAGAGTTGTCATACTCAATAGGTGTCGCTGTACAGTTCTCCCCTGCACTCTGTGTATCTATAATGTTGCCCTGGTCATCTATGTACCCGATAAGATTTTCGCTCAAGTTAGCCCTTTATGTTGTCGCCGCTTACAATGCAGCGTTCAAAATGGGGCTATTATAGCTAAAAGTTAACTAAAAAAGAATTAATGGAATAAAGGGATGATATGGAAGTGAAGAATAATTAAAAATGGTGATCACGATTGGGCTCGAACCAACGACTTCTTCCATGTCAAGGAAGTACTCTACCAACTGAGTTACGCGATCTTATTTGAATACCGCTATAGGAGCTTTGCTCCTATAGCTTACGCTGACGCTAAGTCAACTTCAGCAGTTGGCTCATGCGACTGGTCGCTTTTAAATATTTTATAGGCTGAAAGTATAGCCAAGAGATACTTAAAAATGAGGTGCATTAGTCCTGACAGACCCAGGCACTCTCTGTACAGAGTCTGTCGAGGTATCCGCTCGCTTCGCTTTGACCGGCAACCAATGCTTTTTTAAAGTTCTCATATGCTTTCATTTTATTATGGATGATCCCCTCTCCCCATGCATAGAGGACCGCTGCATTGACCTGGGCAGAAGGACTACCCATGTTTGCTGCTTTTTCAAACAGTTCAAGTGCTTTTCCCTGGTCTTTTGCAACACCGCTGCCCTCCAGGTACAATGTAGCAAGATTGTTATAGGCCTGCATAATGCCGGCCTCTGCTGCTTTTTCATACCAGTACTTTGCTTTTTCATACCCGTGGTCCATACTTTCTCCCGAAGCATGATAGAGCAGTGCCAGATTGTACTGGGCCGGGCCGTTTCCCTGTTTGGCCGCTTTTTCATACCATTTCTGTGCTTTGGCCAGGTCTTTCTGTACCCCTTTGCCGTTCGCATAGATCAATCCCACATTGTACTGTGCTTTTGGATCGCCTTTTTTGGCCAGGGTATAAAAGGTATTGAGCGCTTTGATATAGCCGCCGTTGTTGTAGTCTTCCACTGCTTGGTTAAACTCATTGGCGAACAGGGTCACTGTGGCGATGATGAAAATACATAGGTGTTTCATGGTTCCCTCTTTCAACTGTTGTATCAATTATATCAATGTCTCTGCAATAAACGTCTTAGTGACCTTCCCGCCAAACCGGTAGACACCCTCTTCATAACTGACATACAGTTCCTCTCCGCTCGTCGGGAGTACCTTCATCTTGTCCGGAACCCTGCCTTCTTTGTGACAACGGATGAAACATGCCACCATACCTGTTCCGCATGCCAGGGTTTCATCTTCCACCCCACGCTCGTACGTACGGACATACAGGGTATCCTCTTTCACTGTACAAATGTCCACATTCGCATTATATTTATGACGTAAAACACGTGCCTCTTCGATGTTGAAATCCTCTATATCGTCTCTCAGCGCTATGAGATGGGGTACACCGGAATTGATCAGCCACCACTTTTCTCCATACTCCTCTATCTCCTCACTGATGATATCAGGCGGGACCATATCGCTCACGACGTAGACTCCGTTGATAGTGGCCCGTATGACCCCTGCACCGGTCAGGAACTCTGTTTTATTGTTTTTGGCGATTCCCTTTTCATGGGCAAAATGTGCGACGGCACGGCTTGCATTGCCGCACATATCCGCCACGCTGCCATCAGAATTATAAAACTCCCATTCAAAATCATATTCAGGGTGGGGGAGCACTACGACCAGTCCGTCTGCGCCTACACCGTTTTGTCTATGGCACAGTTTTTTTGCAAGTTCGGACCGGTCTGCCTTCTCCTGTGCTATCATCATGACAAAATCATTGCCGCTGGCTGAATATTTAGTTACTGTCATTCATTATCTCCTCTTTTACACGTTCACACTCTTTTTCTAATTGTGTAAGTGTACCACTATTATCTATAACATAGGTAGCGCGTTTACATTTTTCTTCTACAGGTATCTGGGTATCGATCCTTTGACGTGCTTCCGCTTCACTGTAGCCGTCACGCTGCATAAGACGTTCCAGCTGCTGTTCTTTCGTGGTATAAACGACCAAAGTTCTTTCTATGGGATAGCGTTCGTTCTCAAAGAAAAGAGGGATGTCGATAAAATAGGGTTTTCCTGATCGGTCCTGCGCTTCAGAGAGTCTTTCTATCTCCTTGTAAATAAGCGGATGTAGCAGCGCTTCAAGCTTTTCACGTTTGGTGTGGTCAGAGAAGACCATGGCCCCCAGCGCTTTTCTGTCCACTTTCCCCTCTTTCACCAATGCAGCACCGAACATCTCCGCAATAGCCTGGTGCTGTTCATCCAGTACCTTGTGGGCGATCTTGTCTGCATCTATGATATGAAATCCCATGGAGGCAAGACATGCCACCACGGAACTCTTTCCCGTAGCGATACTTCCCGTCAGTGCAATGGCATGCTTAAAGGCCATTACCATCTCTTGTAGGACTGAAGCTGCATACTGTCATAGCCGTAAATGTCATTTCTGAACTGCAATATCCCGTCATGATCTACATAGGCCGTCAGATAGACCGTATCTACGGGAACTTTGTTGATCAGTTGCAAGTACGCCTTTTTCTTTCCTTTGAGTATGTTCTGGGACTTCTCAAAATCTACATTCTCATTAAAGGTAGAAAATGTTTTCAAAAGTTCAATGGGCTGCTCCAAACGGATACACCCGTGGCTGAAAGCCCTCACATCCCGTTCAAAAAGGTTTTTGGTGGGTGTATCATGCATATAGACCGAAAACTGGTTGGGAAAAAGAAATTTCACTTTTCCCAGAGCATTATGGTACCCCGGCGTCTGTGCGAAACGGTACGGTACGGTTTTGCTGTAACGGTAACGCCCCCAGTTGACAGAGCCGCCGCTCACTTTTTGCGCATCTTTCCCCCAGCCTGTATAGATCTCTATTTTCTCTTTTGCCATGGCATTCGGATCTCTAAGAAGCTTTGGGATCATCTCGTTCTGAATAATGCTCTTGGGTACGTTCCAATGCGGATTCAGCACAATGGTACGTACGGTATTGGAGAAGACCGGTGTAGGGTTCTTTCTCGTTCCGGTGATCACTTTCATTTTCAGACGTAACGCCCTGTCTTCTTCAAAGAAAAGTGTGAAGGCGGGAATATTGATGATAATATGCCGTTTGCTCTGGTGTTCATAAAGCCATTTGATACGGTCCAGATTCAAACGTATCTGTGCGATACGTTCTTCTACAGGTACGTTCAGCGCAGCAAGGGTCTCCTTCCCAATGACACCGTCAGCACTCAGGCCATGGCGTTTTTGAAAATGGATAATGGCCTCTTTTAAACACTCCCCGTATCTGTCTTCCATGTCGCTGCTGCAAGCTCCATAGTCCCCGGTGATACGCAGTCTCTCCCGAAGCAGCGGTACTGCGGCATGCGAATCACCCGGATTCAGTGTCTTCTCGATCGATACCTGCGGCCAGCCGCCGTTCTTTTGAAGTTCCTGGTAAGCAATAAGCGCTTCTTGAAGTTCCTGGTAGTGATACTCTCTGGGCGCAGCCTGCTCAAATGCGTCAGAGAGACTGCCCTGAAGCGCGGCGGTCTCCAGAAGTGAGACAGGGCTGAACTTGGGCCTATGGGTCACCCATCCTCCGTAGATGCCTGAAGCTTTTAAATTATGGAGCCTGTCCTGGAATGCCCCCCAGTTAATGCTGCCATACAGGGTATACTCCGCATATCTTTTAAAGAGCAGGGAGATCTTAAACTCAAGACCCACTTTTTCTGCCAGCGTGCTATAGGCGCCATAGATCTCTGTGGCTGTACGCTGCAGCGCTACGGCATCCTGATAGAGTTTTGAGGTACGATCAAGGGTTTTATCTTCTTCTATCAGCCTGAAGAGTTCCTGGGTCAATGCAGAAGGGGCATCTTCATCTATCCATACGGGAACAAAGAAGAGCTGCCTATACAGTGTGTTCAGAAAACTCTGGGGGGGCTGTGTTTCCAGGGTATCCATCATTACAGTGGATACTACCTCATGGAACTGCACATCGTTATCTGCACCTGCACCCTGCGGGAATAGGAATGCGATCATAAGCCCGAGGCACAGGCATACATGTTTTACGCTATGTTTTATCCTTCTCATTGCTATCCATTTCATCATTTGGTTTATATACGAGTATATCAGAAAATTGTACCAAAATGATCTTATCCCTTCAAACGTTCGCCAAAAACGCCTCTCTGCGAACACCTGAACCTTTTGTAATGTTTTGACTCTGTCTTTCTCTCTTGCGCTTAGTTCTCTATCTGTCTGACCTCTATCTTCCCTGCTTCATCTGCCCGCAGGGCGATAAGCGTTGCGCCGACCTCTATCTCCATGGTCTGCTTGGCGATGGAACACCCTTTGACAAAAAGTGTTTCGCCGCGCATCACGCCAAACGAGGTCAGCCGCTCTTTGAGGGCTTTGTCCGCATGGACCTTGACGATCTCTGCCTTGTCCCCTTTATGCAATTCACTCAATACCATCATCAACCTCCTGTGATCATCAGCGTCACATGGTACGCTATAAAACTCAATATCCAAGCCGTCGCAGTGGTCATCAGGAATAGATAGACCAGGTATTTCCATCCTCCGGCCTCTTTGGCAAAGACCATGGAGGCCGCCAGACAAGGCAGATATACCATGACAAAGACCACAAACGCGATGGCCGCGGCAAACGGGATATTCGCCTTTATCTGTTTTATCAGTCCTTCATTCCCTTCATCCACTTCGTCTCCGAGTGCATAGAGCACCCCCAAAGTAGAAACCACTACCTCTTTTGCCGCCAGTCCCGATTCGAGGGCCACTGCCATTCTCCAGTCAAACCCGAGCGGTGCGAAGAAGGGTTCAGAAGCATGTCCTATCTTGCCCAGATAGCTCTCTTCAAGCAGCTGCGCAGAGAGCTCGTTCTGCAGTTGCGTTTTCTCCCTATCGCTTCCTGCCTGTGCTATCCTGGTCTCATACTGCGCTTCAAGTGTGCTGTTCTTGGGGTAGTTCCCTGCAAACCAGATGAGTATGGCTGCGGCCAGAATGAAGGTACCGGCTTTTTTCAGATAAGACTTCGCCTGGCCATACACGGTGTGCCAGATGAGCTTGAACGACGGCATACGATATTTTGGCATCTCCATTACAAAAGGTTCATCTTCGCCTTTAAAGACGAACATCTTCAGTACCTTTGCTGCGATCAGACCAAAAATGGCCCCTGATATATAGATGATGAACAGGATGTTCCCCGCCTGCTCCTCTGCAAAGAACGCCCCGGCGAACAGCACATAAATAGGCAGTCTTGCTCCACAGGACATAAACCCTATGATGAAAAGCGTGATCAGCCTGTCTTTTTCATTTTTGAGCGTCCGTGCTGCCATATAGGCGGGAACAGAACAGCCAAATCCTGTGACCAGGGGAATGAAACTTTTCCCGTGCAGACCGAACTTATGGAAAAACCCGTCCAGCAAAAAGGCCACTCGGCTCATATAGCCTGTGGTTTCCAGCAGAGCGATACCTATGAAGAGTATCAGGATATTGGGCAGGAACATGATCACCGCCCCTACACCCGCTATCATCCCGTCTGCAACCAGCGAACCGAGCTCACCTTCGCCCAGTACTGACTTGGCCTGGTCTCCAAGCCAGCCGAAGGCTGCATCGATATACTCCATGGGCACAGAACCCAGTTCAAACGTAAGCTGGAACAGCGCCCACATAAAGAACAGGAAAAGGGGTATGCCAAGGATCTTGTTGATCAGAAGGTTGTCTATCGTCTGGGTCAGGTTTTTCGCTTTCATCCCTGTCATAGACATCACTTCCATTTTTGCACCCTTTGCAAAGGCAAAATGCTCATCTGCAAAGATCTCATTGAGGTCTTTGGTGTTGTGATGCAGGTAGAGATGGTTCAGGCTTTCTCTGACGATAGGGAGCATCTCTATCCAGATAGGCTCATCGTGCATTAATTTGTACACATCTGCATTTTCCTGCAGCAGGCGTACCGCCAATTGCCGATAAGGGATCGTGCTTTGATAGTGCTTCTCCTTCAGGAAAGTAACGATCGTCTCTATCTCTTCCTCTATCGGGTCGCTGTAGATGACCTTTGCACCGGTCTCCTCCTGTTCATACACTTCGATGATGGCTCTTTTTAGTGCTTCTACCCCTGTTTTTTGTGCGGCCGAGGTTTTGATGCAGGGGACACCGAGGATGGCGGAAAGCTGTTTTTCGTCTATCTCTATGCCCTCCTTTCGCGCCTCATCATCCATATTGAGCGCTACGATCACTTTCTTGCCGGTTTCAAGGAGCTGTGTAGTGAAGAGGAGATTTCTCTGAAGGTTCGTAGAGTCCACGACATTGACGATGATATCGTATTCATCACTCTGCAAAAAGCTCTTCGTGACTTTCTCTTCTATCGTATATTCCGTCAGGGAGTAGGCTCCCGGAAGGTCAATGATATGTATCTCGTAGTCTTTGCATTTAACTTCATCACACAGCGTGAATTCTACTTCTGTTTTATCTACGGTCACACCTGAGAAGTTCCCTACTTTGAGCGTGGCATTGGATATCGCATTAATGAGTGAACTTTTACCTACGTTTGGCTGTCCCGCCAATGCAATGGTTATTTTTTCCACCTATTTTCCTTATGGAGTGTTATAACCTATATAAATGATAACTATTATCACTTATCTAAATTTTGATGCAGTATAGTCTACCTTCTCTTAAAAAAGAGTTAAATTGAGAGTAATTATCAATTTAACCGATCTGCTTCATTAGAATGACAAGCCTTTCAGCAGCTCGCCGGCCTTGTCGCCCAACACTTCATCGATCTTCTTCTGTACCTTATCATCTACTTTATCTTTAAGCAGGGAACCCGCATCGAGTGTGATCTTTGGGTCATTGACCGGCCCTTTGATCTTTCCTCTGACCGTATATTTTTCATACACGAACTTGAAATTGGCGGTATTGGTATCATTGGCTTTATTGAGCCTTCCTTCCGTGATGTCAATACTGCTTCGTGTGCCTATTGCATGCAGCGTGTAATCGGTAATATCTCCCTTGATATCTGCATGGAACTTCGTGGACGAGAAGATCACACGTGCCGGATCTTTTCCTATCGCCATGCTTATCATACTTGTCAGGTTGTTCGGTTTGATCTGGAAGGAAGCGATATCCAGGTCCACCACGCCGGATCTGCGTTTCAGGTTGTATGTTGCCTTCCCGGAAGCCGATCCCAAAAAGTTCTTCTTATATCCGAGTGTTCCCAGGATATTCTCCAAAGGTACACTGTTGATCGTACTGACAAAATCATCGCCCGTCAGGGTATAATCGATCTTGCCGCCCAAAGAGGTCGTACTCCCCGTTACCTTGACCATTGTGTCCTTAGAGAACTTCCCTTTTAAGAGAAGCGGTCCGTAGAGTGTCTGTCCTATCAGCGGCCGCACTTCTTTCAGGCTCGGGATATCGATGGTATAGTCACTTTTCAGGGTCTGGTTCTGCGCATCATAGACCATGTTCTCAAGCGTCATATCCCCCACGGAACTTTTCACCGTCGTATCGATAGTTCCTATACCCTTTTTGAATGTTCCGGCAGACGCTACCGTGGCAGTCATCGTGAATGCCTCGCCTGTCAACTTTTTCATCGCTTCGGGCTGCGTTACCAGTTTGCCGCTGGTAAGTGAGAAAGTGCCCTCTACCGGATCAAGGTTCGTAAAGTCTATGTCGCTGTCTATGGTTCCTTTGACATAGACGGGCAATCCCATCAAAGCCAGTACCTTCTCTACAGAAAGCGCTGAAATATCCACTTTCGCTGTTTCGCTGTCATAGTCGAACGCCACTTTTTTACCCAGTCCCTCGGTCACGCCGGAGATACTCAGCGTGTCTGTCATTTTCAGTGCGCCTTTGGCACTGACGGCTGTCGCTTTCGCACCTTTTGTCTTCGAGATCAATGCATTGATATCATGGATCAGGAGATCATACTCCGAGATCAGACTCTTTTGTTCCAGGTCATACGCGAACGAAGAGAGTGTCATATCGGTAAGGGTTGACGCTACCGCCACATCTCCCGTCAGCAGTGCATCGTCTATCTTCCCTTCGGATCCGAGGGTAAATGTATTCTCTTCAGGAATCTTATATCCGGCCATTTTTTCGACGGTTTCAGGATTCAGTACCCCTTTGTCAACCTGTAAAGTATAGGTCCCTCTCTTTTCTTCCAGGTCCTCCAGTACCAGGCTTCCGCTGAGCTCCCCTTTTGCATAGTCGGGTTGTTTGACCAGAGCAAGCAGTTTCTCCAGAGAGAGCTTCTGCAGAGTGAGCTTGGCTGTTTCGCCCAGCACAAAGTCGAGCGTTCCTCCCAGAGAGTGGCTCACTCCTGTCACCAGTGTGCTGTCCTCTTTTTTCTCTGCCTCTCCTTCTATTTTGAAAGGGCCTGCCAGCGTATTCTTTGTCAGGATGCGCAGATCCTTTACATCCAGACGGTACGCTGCCTTAGCTTCTTCGGAAGCCATATTCATGGACGCATCCGTGATATCTAATGCAAAAAGATTGCTTTGTACCTTACCCGTCAGTTGGACATTTTTGCCTTCAAGTGTGGCATCCACGGTTCCCTCTACATAACTTTTTTCAGGAAGGGAGTAGTGATAGCGTTCTTTTACCAGTGCACGGTTGAAGTCAGCCTTGTTCAGGACAATATGTCCATACCCGCTTGCTGCATCTTCCCCGATCTTAGGCATATTGATCTCTACGTCTATCCTGCCTTTTGCCAAAGCCGGTTGACCGAGGAGCTCCAAGACTTCTGCAAGCTGTGCACCTTTTATATTGGCGATGATCTTCTGTGCACTCTCGTCAATGAGATTGAAACGGTAGTCCACTGCTGCCCCGAGCGCCTTCCCCTGCCCCTCTACATAGATATCTTCAGAGACCCCTTGAAAGGTTCCCTGGATATCTGCATCGTTGAACCTGACCGTCTCATAGGCGAACCTGTCCGCTTTGATATGGTAGCTGCCTTCAAATGACCGCTTCCATAGATCATGCACGGTCTCTACATGCACAAAAGCCTGCGTGTTGATAACGATATCCAGACTTGAAGCCCCCGAATCAAGCTTGAAGGTACTGACCTCAACAGGCATGCCTATTTCCTCTTCCAGCTTCTGCTGGACATAGGGTTTGAGCATCTCATTTCCCGTTTGGGTGAAAGCAAAAAGCAAGATCCCGCCCACACTGAGCAACAAAAACAATACGATCGAAATTGATATGGTTAGTAATTTTTTCATGCCTTATTATACTAACAATAACCATAGAACTGCTAAAATACCTCATGCATTTTACATTTGGTTCACCCTATCTATTGGTTCTATTGTTGTTATTGCCCTGCTTTCTCTGGTGTAAACAGTACAGCAAACCCTACTATTTCCCAAAGTTGTCATGGGTAGCGAGGCAGAGCCCTCTTTTAAGCTGGGAACCGTGGCTGAAAATGTCACTCTTTGCGCTGATGGTCCTTGCCCTTGCCAAACCCTTTGTCTATGATGCGATCGCCGATCAGCACAAAAAAGGACGGGACCTCATCCTGGCCATTGACGCAAGCGGTTCCATGGCACAGAGCGGGTTTGATGCCAAAGACCGGCTCAGGACCAAATATGAAACCACCCTGGAACTCTCCAGGGACTTCATCGAAAAACGTTTTGATGACAATATGGGGATCGTCGTCTTCGGTACCTTCGCTTACACCGCCTCCCCGCTGACCTATGACCTGGAGTCACTCTCCTACCTGCTGGAGATGACCAATGTAGGGCTGGCCGGAGAGAGTACCGCTTTGGGTGATGCCGTCATGCAGTCCCTGCGTACGCTCTCTTACGGTCAGGCCCAGAACAAGGCCATCATCCTGCTCACCGACGGGTACCATAACGCAGGAAAATCTTCTCCGAAGGAAGCGGTGAAGAAAGCCAAGGAGGCAGGCATCAAGGTCTATACGATCGGTATAGGGAACAGGTCTGATTATGATGCCTCCCTGCTCGAGACCATTGCAAAAGAAAGCGGGGCCAAAAGTTACGCTGCCTCTTCGGCAAAGGCCCTCTCTGAGATCTATGAAGAGATACATGCGCTCGAACCCAGTGCCATAAGAAGTGAGAACTATCTCAACCAAAAACTGCTGATCCACTATCCTTTGGGGCTGGTACTGCTCTTGCTGCTGCTCTGGGTACTTATCACACTGAGGAGAGAACCATGACACTGCTTACCCCGGGTTTTTTATGGCTGCTGGTCCCTCTGCTCCTGCTGCTATGGAGCGGTGCACGCAAACCGGTCACCTCGGTACATCTCATCGTGCTGATGCTTATTGTCCTCGCACTGAGCCGCCCTGTACAGGAAGAAGCACTCCAGGAAGCCAGCATAGAAGCAAAAGATATCATCATTGCACTGGATGTCTCTTATTCTATGAAAGCATCGGACATAGCGCCTACCCGCTATGAATTTGCCAAAGAGACGATCACCGCTTTACTGCAGCAAAATCCCGGTGACAACATCATGCTGATAGCATTCACGACCAACCCTTTGCTGCTCTCTCCGCCTACCACAGACCATGCACTCATCCAAGTGGCGCTCCAAAGCCTCAATCCAGAGTTCATCATGACCAAAGGGACCTCACTGGAAAAACTGTTCAAAAAACTGGCTGCCATGAAAACAGGAAATAAAAACCTTATACTTATGACCGACGGAGGAGAAGAGGATTCCCTTGACAAGCTGTCAACCCTGGTACAAAATGCTGATATTTCGTTGACCATCCTGGCACTGGGGACCACACAGGGAACCACGATACAGAACAAAGACGGCAGCCTCCTCAAAGACCAGGAAGACAACCTTGTGATCTCTCGTGTCAATCCGATCTTATCATCGCTTGCCTCTTCTGTCTCAGGTACCTACATCACCCCTTCAACGACTGCCCAGGCTACAGCGGACAAACTGCATGATGCCCTGCAAAGGCATGAGGACCAGGCACAGAATGTGGAAAAACTGCAGCGTTATTACCAAGAGCTCTACCAGATACCTTTGAGCCTGGCACTTCTGCTTTTCTTCATGGTACATACACGCGCGGTCAAATACCTCTTGCCGCTTTTTGTCTTTTTCGGACTTCAGGCCGAAGCCTCTCTGCTTGACAGTTATCATTTGAACCGTGCCTACAAAAGCTATCAGAGTGCTGATCTGAACGAAACAAAAAGCCGGCTCAAGCAGATCAAAGTGCCCTCTCTGCAGAGCAGAATACTGCTGGCCAATACCTACTACAGACAACATGCCTTTAAAAAAGCCATACAGACCTATAAATCCATCCGTTCCACTTCGCCGCGTATCAAACAGCAGCTCTACTACAACATTGCCAATGCCTACGCCATGATGGAATCGTATGATAAAGCCAAAGTTTACTATACTAAGGCCTTACAATTGGGCGAAGATGCCGATGCCGAACACAACCTGTATCTGGTTGCGCTCCTAAGTGACAAAAAGAGTGCGGAACTGGGCATCGCCCATCCCAAGTCTCAGGACTCCTCTTCCTCCAAAAGCGAATCCCAGGAAGAACAGGAAGAAAAAGAGACACGTTCTGAAGATGAACCCAGTTCGGGAAGCGGCGGAGGCGGAGAGAGCCAGGCGGAAAAAGAGAAGGAAAAGAGCAAACTCCTGAGCGACGACAGCAAAGAAGAGCATCCGCTGGGATCAAAGGTCTATGAACTCATCAATGAAGGATACATACGTGAAAAACAACCTTGGTAACAGATCTATCAAGCTGTTCATTTTTTTTATGAGTCTGCTCACACTTCAGGCAGAGGATTTTACCTATGCCCTCCATGTGGACAAACAAACCCCTTATGTCAAAGAGCCTGTAGTCCTTACCCTTGATATCAACCAAACCAATCCTGAGGTGGTACTGCTCTTTAACTTTACGCTTGACAAGAGCGACGATTACACATTCCAGAGACTTGACATCAAAGAGAGTGACAGCTATCATGATCTCAAAATACGCTATGTCTACCTCATTTACCCGTTAAGACCGGGTGATATGAACCTTACCTTCGACCTTATCAAAAAGGTCACCAACGATGAGAGCGTCGCGTATAGTTTTTCCGGTGACAGGGACAATGTCAAGGAGTTGGCCACGGTTGACAGCGATATCATGCTGCCGCCTGTGCAGCTGGACGTAAAACCGCTGCCGCCGGGAACAACGCTTGTGGGTGACTTCAGCCTGACACACAGCATTAAAAAGCACCAGGCGAAAGCCTATGAACCCTTACCGCTGCAGGTGCAGATCAAAGGAGTGGGCTACCCGCCCCTGCTGGACTCGATCCTGCCTGATGAGGGGAACTTTACACGCTTTACAGAAAAGCCTGTCGTGGACTCCTTTGCGAGCACCAAAGGGACGCAAAGCACCGTCACGTATCCTATAGCCCTGTCGCACAGCAGAAGCTTTACCCTCTCCCCTATCCAGATCAAAGCGTTTGATCCGCAAACAGAAAAAAGCTATACCCTCAGCGTACCGGAACAGCATTTTGACGTTCAGGAAGTGGCAGTGGCGGATCTGGTTGACACGACAGACACCCCTGAGGTACTGAAAGAGGACTGGTCCTGGCTCGGCACACTCTTTGGATATATGGTGGTGTTTGCTTCCGGCTACCTTACAGCCCTCAGCTGGAAATGGAAAAAGAGACGCATCTCCAGAGCACGTCATCCCCTGGCAGACAAGATACAACACTGCAAAGATGAAAAAGCGTTACTCCAAGTGCTTATCGCTGCAGGCGATAGACGTTTTACGCCGATGATAGAGACATTGGAAGCTTCTTTGTATGGAGATGGTAAAATCAATTTAAACAAAGTCAAACAAGAGTTATTGGAGATGCTGATATGAATGATCTGAGAAATATAAGGAAAGAAGCACAACGATGAATGCACAGATAGACAAACTCAAAAAAGAACTGAACAAAGCGGTGATCGGACAGGAGGCCATGATAGAAGGGCTGCTGATAGGGCTCCTTTGTGATGGGCACATCCTGGTAGAAGGGGTCCCCGGACTGGCGAAAACCACCACCATCAATGCACTCTCCCATGCCCTGGGATTGGACTCCAAGCGTATACAGTTTACGCCTGACCTCCTGCCCTCCGATATCATCGGGGCACAGATCTATAATCCTGAAAACCACAGTTTCAGTATCAAAAAAGGGCCGCTTTTTACGCACCTTCTCCTGGCAGATGAGATCAACCGTGCCCCTGCAAAAGTACAGTCCGCCCTGCTTGAAGTGATGCAGGAGAGACAGGTCACCATCGCGGATGAGACCTTTAAACTGGAACGTCCTTTCCTGGTCATGGCAACACAGAACCCCATAGAACAGGAGGGGGTGTATGCCCTCCCGGAAGCCCAGCTGGACAGATTTATGATGAAGATCGTCGTAGCGCACAACAGTGAAGAGGAAGAACTGGAGATCATGCGAAAAGCCGCCAGCAAAAGTTTCGAGAAAGTAGAAGCGGTGCTTAGTGTTCAGGACCTCCAGGCACTGCAGGAGGAGATCACCAAAGTACATATGGACAAAGAGCTTGAACGCTACATCGTACAGATCATTTCCGCGACAAGGGAACCGGAGAGGTTCGGCCTGGAAGGCATCGCCGAGAACGTGATGTTCGGGGCAAGCCCCAGAGCTTCGATAGACCTCTACAAGGCCGCCAAAGCCAAAGCTTTTTTGCGGGGGAATGATTTTGTAAGTCCTGCCGATATAGGGTCTGTTGCGCATCATGTTCTCCGCCACCGCATCGTGCTCTCCTATGAGGCAAGAGCCAAAGGGATCGATGCCGATGAGATCATCACTGCGATCATTGAAGCGTTGCCTATACCCTGATGAATGCAGCCCAAAATGCCTACCAGTGGAAGGCGCTTCAACTCAAGGCGAGACATCAGGTGTACACCCTGCTCAGCGGCCATAATCTTTCCAAGCTCCACGGAGAGGGATATGACTTTTCCGAACTGAGAGAGTACCAGATCGGGGATGATATCAGAAAAATAAACTGGACCATCAGTGCCAAGCTCGGGAAACCCTACATCAAAGAGTTACATGCCAACCGTGAGCTCTCTGTGGTCGTAGCTGCCCTGATGGATGCCAGTCTCTATTTTGGGTCAGGCAATGCGAAACAGGTAAAACTGACGGAAGTTGCTACCGTTCTAGGCTATGCTGCCCAGCAGAACAGCGACCTTTTTACAGGCGTAAGCTATACACAACACCGTACCGATGCGACACCTCCTACCAAACAACTGTACCATATCGAGCAGTTCTCCAAAACCCTCTTTGAAGCCTCTCTGCTCAACACGGTCCTTGACCAAAATACAGCGATCCAGGACCTTTTCAAAAGAGTATACAAGCCTTCACTGATCTTTATCCTGGGGGATTTCCTCGAAGAGGTAGACCTGTCGCTGCTGGCACAAAAGCATGAGGTCATTGCCGTGATCATTAGGGACAGGGAGGAGGAGTCCCCTAGAAAGCTTGGGGAAGTAACGCTCTCATCTCCGCAGGAAAACAAAAAGATAGACACCTATTTTGGCCAGAGAAGCAGGGAAAAGTATCTTGCAAGGCTTCAAGCACATGACGAAGCACTGAGGGAACACTTCGCCCGTTATGATATCCGTTCTGTAAAGATCTTTACAGACGATGAGGTGGTAAGCAGGCTCACGAGACTGTTCATCTAGCCGAAGCACAGCGGCAGTCCTTAAGTCTCTGCATTACTGTAAAAGGTCTTTATAGCTTTTATTGGCATTGAACTTGAGCTTGTCCGCTATCACCATGATACGTTCATCCCCGGACCTGTAAGCTTTTTTCAAACGTTTCATCACTTTGGCCTGTTCTTTTTCTTTGGAGATCTTATGCCTTTTGAAAAACTTCTTGATACCGATCCACTGCTCTTTTTCTGTCTCACTGCTTCCCTCTTCGGAGAAGACTTCTATCACCTCTTCTGAAGTCTGAGGCTTCTTTTGCTCCAATTGATGGATATAGAGCGTACGCATCTCATGAAATGCCTCTTTGAGCAGGTCTATCTCTCCTTTCAGTGTTGCGGAGATCTGTTTGTTGGATTTTTTGAGATCTTTGACCGTACCCTTGAGCACAGTAATCGTCTCATCTTTCGCTTTGAGCAGGGCTTTGTAGTCTACCTCTTTGGCCTGCGGAACAGAAGCGGTTCTCTTTACCGAAGGTACTGTCTCGGATACTGTCTCGGTTTCTTTTTCGGAAGACACTGCTTCTTTTGTCACTGCTTTGTCAACCACTATGTAAAGCTTCCCCTCTACATTCTTCGCTGTCAAGATACCCCGTTTGATCTTCGCATAGACCGCTTGTCTGGAGATACCTATCTCTTGTGCATACTCAGCCGGCTTCATCAACTTTTCCATACTTGTCCCTATTTACGGTTTTGTAAATGATAGCATAAAATGGATGAAAGGTTTACAGAAGGGGTCTGCGGGGAGAGGAGAAAAAGGGAAGAAGGACTACTTTTGCGTGCCGTCAAGGACAGGCACAAAAAGACACTGTTCTATAGATTCAGAAGTGATGCGTCCCTTCTTCTTGTAGTACCGTGTGATAAGATGATAATTTTCGGCTATTTCGACAGGGGCCAGCAAGATACCCCCTTCCGCCAACTGCTCGAACAGTACTTCTGGTACCTCTTTCGCCGTAGCGGAGAAAAGAATACGCTCGAACGGTGCGTACTGTTTCCAGCCTCTTTGACCATCATCAAAACGTGTAATGATATTCTGCATCTCAAGTGCAGAAAAACGGCTTTTGGCCTCCTTCAGCAGTTCATCGATACGCTCTATGGTGAAGACACGGCGGCAGATCTTGCTGAGTATCGCTGCCTGGTAGCCGGAGCCGCACCCTATCTCCAATACAGAGTCTATGCCTTCGAGTTCCAAATGCTGTGTCATTTTCGCTACCGTAAGAGGAGAAGATATCCACTGGCTTGCTGCCAGAGGCAATGCGTCGAGCTGATAGGCAAGGTGCCTGAACTGTGCAGGTACAAAGACCTCTCTGTCAACCGCCAGAAATGCCTCTTTCACATGTGCTTCCAATGCAAAGTGTTTTTCTATGTCCTCTACCAGCTTCTGTCGCTGCATCGCTTTTATCATTGATGTAAATACCCTGTCCCAAATAATGCAGAGATTCTATCCAAAATCTAGTTAAAAAGGCTTTTTATTGTGTCCCATATGCCGGGCTCTTCGATACCTTTGTCTTTATTGTCCATCTTTTTGTACCGCTTGCATCCCACCTCGCTTCCGTGTTCACACGCTATTTGATAGTAGGTTTTTTCCAACGCTCTGTTTTTCTCTACACCAAATCCGCCTCTGTAGATGATCGCAACGTTGATGCAGGCATCTTTGCTTCCGAGTGCACAGGCCTTTTCATAATACTCTCTCGCCTTCACATCATCCTGTCTTGTCTCGTGCCCGTCTCTGTATATCGTGCCTACGCCTTCACAGGCATCCTTGATGCCTCTCTCACAGGAGGCTTCAAGATAAGGCTTTGCTGCACGATAGCTCTTGTTCTTGTAGTAATGATCCCCCAGTGCATCACACGCTTTCTTCTCGCCATACTTGCACGCTTTACGGAGATACTCCATCCCCAGATCTTTTTTCTCCTGGTCTTCTGCATTCTCACCGGTGGTCAATGCCAGTCCCGCTTCATAACAGCTTTGTATATCCCCTTTGTTACATGCCTCTATCTGCACATCGACCTCTGCTGCCTGCACACATATAGCCGCTATCACCCATAATACTACTGATCTCATTGCATATTCCCCTAGTTCATCACTATATAGCGACGCATTTTTTTAATCTCTCTGAAGTCCAACCTTCCCTCTATCGCTTCAAGCCTGTCGTTGGCCGTCACGTCACCTGCAGGCGATATGATAGCGGAGGAAGCCGCCATATCCTCATCGCTGCTGTTTGAAACGATGACATAGCACTGGTTCATCACTGCCAGTGCGCGGGAAAGTACCTCCAGATGCGTTTTTCGGGCTTTCCCCCACCTGGACGGTATCAAAACAACATCCGCACCCTCAACCTGCTTCCATAGGTCCTTAAAACGCAATTCAAAACAGACAAGCAGGGCATATTTCACGCCTTCTATCTCGAACAGCCGGATACGTTTCTTTTTCCCTGCAGTAAAATAAAGATCTTCATCCCCGAGGGTGAAGAGTTTGGTTTTGTTTTGTCTGTAGACCACCCTGTGCTTGTGTATCACAACTGCCTGGTTGACAAACCCATCGCCCTCTTCAAGGATGAGTGTCAACACGACGATCTGCTCGTTCACTTCTTTTTTGAGCGTCTTCAGCGCATTGGCCGAGAATTTTGCAGCCGTTGCCATATGTTCATAATCAAAAGAGGTCAAAAACACTTCAGGTATAACGATCAGCTCTTTTTCCTGATGTTCTCTAAGGTATTGAAGCAGTATCTCCAGATTTTCCTGATACCTTGGATGGGAAGGCAGCTGGAGTGCAACTGCCTGCAGTTGCTTAGGTATCGATAACATCATAAGACCTAAAAGTCATCCAGGTCCAAGCTTCCCTTGGAGTAGTTCGTCACATTCCCTTCAAAGAAGTTTGTCTTTTGGTCATTGAACTGCGAGAAGTTGTCTACCCACTTGATAGGATGCTCCACATTGTAAAGCTTCTCAAGCCCTACGGCATGCAGTCTCTTGTCTGCAAGATACTGGATATACTGCTCGATGATCTTATCTGTCAGCCCCAGTATCTGTCCCTGGGTAATGTACGCACCCCATTCAGACTCAAGCTTTACAGCGGATCTGAACATTTCATAGACATCTTCTATGAGCTCTTTGGTAAACAGTTCCGGCCGCTCTTTCTTCGTCGTATTGATCATGTTTTGGAAAAGAAGCAGGTGTGTCACTTCGTCTCTTTGTATAAAACGTATCATCTGTGCCGTTCCGAGCATTTTATCTGAACGTGCCAGTGTATAGAGGTAGGCAAAACCGCTGTAAAAGTAAATACCTTCAAGGATTTGATTGGCGAACATCGCTTTGACGATATTCGTATCGGTAGGATTATTTGAAAGTTCGTCATACACCTTGGCAATGGCATCATTTTTCGTCTTCAGCATCATATCCCGTCTCCAAAGCTGGTAGATCTCTTGAGAATTCGTCGAGATACTGTCTACCATCACCGCATAGCTCTGGGAGTGCAACGCTTCTTCAAAGGACTGTCTTACCAGTATCAGGTTCACCTCCGGTGAAGTAATGAACGGGTTCAGATTGTCAATGATGTTGTTGGTCTGAAGCGAGTCCATGAAAATAAGCTGGGCAAGCACTTTGTCATAGGCAGATTTCTCTGCATCTGTAAGATTCTTGTAATCATTGACATCCCGTGTCATGTCCACTTCTTTGGGGAACCATGTGTTGTTCAGCATCATCTCCCACAGGTTATAGGCCCATTGGTATTTGATATCATTGAGCTCAAATATCCCCGTGGGATCTCCCCCGAATATCTTTCGTTCGCTTGTTTTTTCCTTGGAGTCAGGGTTGTATATCTTTTTACGTTCCATCGTTATACCTTGATAAAATTTTCGTGATTTAAATGTAAAACATTATACTCACTATTGGCTGATTATTTAGATAGAGTGATCTTATCAAAAGTTGAGTATATCAAAGTAAAACCATGGGATCGCTTGGGCAAGTATGGTCTCAAATCTATCTTGGTATTGGTGCTACCTGATCCGTATGAAACAGGCAACTTTTCGGGAGGGATATATGTAAAAAAAGGGGGTTGCATCCCCAGCGGGAAACAGGGATGCTGTATAAATAAAAAGTTGCCTAGAAAGCCAGAAGGATCAAAAGGGGAAGGGATACATGCCTTCATGACTTTCATGCTGCCAGTATAGCCCCTTTGTGTGAAACAAGTGTGAATTCCCAGAGACATCATGGCAAAAATTACGTTTATCTCTTTGGATCCTATATGGCTATAGAATGCCCATAGATATTGTTGTTGCTCTTGCGATAACAAGACAAGGCTGCTGCATATATTGGGGTTCATTTCAAGGAGAGTATCCCGGCACAAAGGCCGGGATACTGAGTAAAAGTTATTTAGAAAACCACAGAGGCATAAAATGGGGAGGGAAAGAGGGAGCCTCCATGGGATTCATGTTTCTAGTATACTCTTGTAGTGTGTAGTGATCGTGCAGTCTATACAACACGCATAGGATGCCGGGTTATCGCATACTTTCCACACAGAACCCTGCGTCCAACCCGTTCCTAAGACTACAGGTAGGAACAACAGTAATCTATAATACTTTTTGCCTTTACCTGAAATTTACTCTTTGCAGGGACATTGAAAGACTCACCGCCATGGATGCGTACCCACTCTTCACTCCCGGGAAGCTTCACATCCAGCTCGCCTGACGTGATCTCCATTAGCTCAGCTTCCTCGGTACCGAACTCATACTCACCAGGCAGCATGAATCCTAATGTTTTTCTGCTTCCATCTGCAAAATGTACCGTCCTGCTTGTGACCGCACCATCAAAATAACTGTTACCTGCCCGATCCACATTTACATTTTCAAAATTTTTCATCAAATATCCTTTTTTTTTTAGATTATAACAAATCATGCTTCTTATTGCCTAATTTCAGGGTTCGAAAGAGGACAACTGGTCAAAAATAGTAATACAAAGACAGCCCTACACAAATGACTGATTAAGACTATAGTTTCATCGTCAAAACAGCCTCGAAAAATTGGCCAATATAAGCGCTTTTTTAATTTTTTTCATACCAAGGGTTAAATAAGGGTTTAAAATGGCTTATTTTGTCATTTAGGTAGGTTTATATGGATTTCAAGCCTTTTCTATACTTTTCATTCAATTAAATAATGTATTTACGCCGCAAAATTATCCATAAGAAAATAATCTGATTTCCAGCGATAGCAATTTGTGCTTTTTTTATTTATACCGGGACGGTGCTTTTTTTCTAAAGAAGTCTTTGCTAACGCAAACCGCATTTGCTGACTTTGGGTTCGTTTTATTTTTTTGCGCACGAAAAAAAAGAAAAGGAATGAGGAGAAATAAAATATGAAAGTAAAAGTTTTTTATTTATTGAGTCATAAGATATAGATTCCCAACAAAGAGTTGGGAACAAAACTATATTATTGACACCCCACACATTCTTGTGATCTATCTTCTACATCATTCGTAGACTCAGGAGACTGTGATCGTAGGTAGTACGTGGACTTCAAACCAAACTTCCAGGCATTCATATAGATCTCATTGAGATACTTACCGCTGGCTTTGTCCAGCGTAATGAAGATATTGAGACTCTGTCCCTGATCCAACCATTTCTGCCTGATCGCTCCCGCTTTGATAAGAGCGTTCTGGTCAAGTTCATATGCTGGCGTATAGTACTGCCAGGTATCTGCCGTAAGGTTCGGGGCTACCACAGGGATAAGCCCGGAGAGGTTCTCTTCGAACCATTTTCTTTTATAGACCGGTTCGATCGCCTGTGTGGTTCCCGTCAGGATAGAGATAGAACTGGTCGGTGCGATAGCCATCAGATATCCGTTTCTCATACCGTCCGTTTTGACCTTCTCTTTCAGCGCTTGCCAATCATGCGTGTACCCAAAGAGGCCGCCCCTGTCAACCAGTTTACAGGCATTCTCATTCGCTTTGTCTATAGGGAAGATGCCCTTGGACCAGTCAGACCCTTCAAACGTCGGGTACTTCCCTTTCTCTAGCGCCAGATTACTCGATGACTCAATGGCATAGTAAGAGAATGACTCCATCACCTCATCTATTTTAGTGTAGTGCTCATGGCTTCCCCATTCTATCTGGTTCTCTGCAAGCATCTGCGACTCACCCATCACGCCCAGTCCTATCGATCGTGACTTTTCATTGGTCTTTTTCACTTTGGCCAGCGGATAGAAGTTCAGGTCGATCACATTGTCAAGCATACGGATGGCGGTAGGTACGACCCGTGCCATATCCTCTTTGGTATGCACGTTGGCGAGGTTGACAGATGCAAGGTTACACACCGCCGTATCACCATCGGTCTTTTCTTTGTCAACGATCCAGATCTGTTTACCGTTAAGGCTGTCAAGTGCGGTCACTTTTTTGGCAGGTTTTGTCATCCCGTTATCTACCGTGATCATCTCCTCTTCATCATACGCCTCTATCGTCCCATCTTCAAACGTGAACCTTGTTTTATACGTGTTTGGCGCGGTATTCTGAAAGATCTCTGTACAAAGGTTGGTACTTCTGATCACGCCGACATGTTTGTTGGGGTTCGCTTTGTTGGCCGTATCTTTGAAAGTAAGGAAGGGGTTTCCTGTTTCAAAGTAAGACCTGAGCATCTCTTTCCAAAGACTCTTGGCAGAAACCCTTTCTCTAGTGATCTTTTCATCGGAGTTTTCAAGCTCTATATAGCGCGCTTCGAATGCTTCACCATAGAGTGTTGTCAACTCTGTCACTTCGAACGGATCAAAGAGTGTCCACATCTCATCCGCTTCTACCCTTTTCATAAAGAGGTCGTTCAGCCATACGGCAGGGAAAAGATCATGTGCTCTACGACGCTCTTCTCCTGAGTTCTTCTTCAGGTCGAGGAAGTCTCTGATATCTACATGCCAGGGCTCTATATAGACAGCGATCGCCCCTTTACGTGTCCCCAGCTGGTCTACGGCTATGGCGACATCATTGGCTATCTTGAGGAAAGGCACGATACCGCCTGCCGCATGCTTGTGCCCATCGATGTAGGAACCCATACCACGCACCAAGGACCAGTCCCAACCGATCCCCCCGCCGAATTTGGATAGCAGTGCCATCTCTTTGTATCCGTCAAAAATTCCCTCGATATTATCAGGGGTTGAACCGATGTAACATGAGCTCAATTGATGTCTTGGCGTTCTTGCGTTCGATAGCGTAGGTGTCGCGGCCATGACCTCGAACTTACTCAAAATGTCATAAAACTTTTTCGCCCATGTTTGACAGTCAAATTCGTTTTGTGCCAAAAACATCGCGACACCCATAAAAAGCTGCTGAGGCAGTTCAATAGGACTGCCGTTCCGGTCTTTTAACAGATAGCGGTCATACAGTGTACGAATACCAAGGTAGTTGAACTGAAGATCGCGTTCAGGCTTAATATACTCATTGAGGTCATCCAGATCATACTTCTCTTTCAGCCCAAGCACAATGCGGCCCTCTTTCTCACCGCGTTCAAAGTATTCACGCAGATGATTGTAGCCTGTAAAGCCCGTGACCTTATGATAAAGGTCATAGAGGAAAAGTCTTGCTGCCACAAAGGTCCAGTCCGGCCTGTCGATGTCTATCTTGTCAACTGCCGTTTTTATCAGTGTCTGCTGTATCTCCTGAGTAGAGATCATATCGCGGAACTGGAGCTTTGCATCCACTTCAAGTTCGCTTTGACTTACGCGTACAAGACCCTCTACCGCAGCGGATGTATATTTCTGGATCTTCCCTACATCTAAGGTTTCTACTCTTCCATTTCGTTTAACAACTCTGATCATCTTTTCCCTGTCCTTTAGTGTTGTTTTGTCATGCGATTTGATAACATTGATTAATCCGATTTTACTCAAATTTACCTTGCGTGTTTTTGAAAAGTCGTATCATTTTTAGGCATCTTTTTTATAAGATTTGGTGATAGCATTTGAAAGGCTCACTGGCAGGGAGATTGCCAAAAAGTATAAGTATTATTTATCAGAGAAAAGGTGAAAAAAGTAAGGTAGCATATCTCTGTTTTACCGCGGAAAGAGTCTCCACGGTATCGTCTATTGAAAGACCCTTTTAAAAATGGCATCCACATTTTTCGTGTAGTAGTCATAGTTGAAACACTCTCGTATCTGCACTTCGGAAAGTGACTGGCGCAGTTCTTCATCCGCGAGCAGGTACTGAAGGTAGAGTGACTCGCCCTTATCATTGGTAGATGGTTTTCCCTGCTGTATCTCTTCCCATACTTTCATCGCATTTCTTTGTACGATCCTGTAGGCATCTTCACGACTGACCCCTGCTTTGGGAAGTTCAAGCAGTACTCTCTGAGAAAATACCAGTCCTCCTGTCAAGTTCAGGTTCTTCATCATGTTCTCCGGCATCACTGTCAGGTTTGCGATCACATTGTTCATACGGTGCAGCATGAAGTCACTCGTGATGAATGCGTCAGGTAGCCAGAAACGCTCCGTTGAGGAATGCGAAATATCTCTTTCATGCCAGAGTGCCACATTTTCCATAGCAGGTGCGGCATAGGCTCTGATCATACGTGCAAGACCGGTAATGTTCTCTGTCAAAATAGGGTTTCTTTTGTGCGGCATCGCAGAAGATCCTTTTTGCCCTTTTGCAAAATACTCCTCCGCTTCATACACTTCTGTTCTTTGCAAGTGTCTGACCTGTACCGCGAATTTCTCTATGGAGGAAGCCATCAGCGCCAAGGCCGTTGCCAACCTTGCATATCTGTCCCTATGGACCACCTGGTTGGAGCAAGGCTCAGGTTTCAACCCCAGCTCTGCCATGGCAAGTTCTTCAAGCTCCAGTGGCGCATGTGCAAAGTTGCCCATCGCACCCGATATCTGACCCACAGCGATCACTTCCATGGTCTCTTCAAGGTTCTTAAGATGTCTGCCCATCTCGTCATACCAGACGGCCAACGTCAGACCAAAGGTAATAGGCTCACCATGGATACCATGGCTTCTTCCTACCATCAGTGTCATCTTGTGTTCTTCAGCTCTTTTCTTGATGGACTCCATCAGCATCTTTACATCGGCAATGATGATTTCCAGTGATGCCTTCATTTGCAGTGCCACCCCCGTATCCACCGCATCTGAAGAGGTCATCCCGTAGTGGAACCATCGGGACTCCTCTCCAAGACTTTCACTGACACTGGTATTGAAAGCGATTAGGTCATGTTTTGTCACCGCTTCTATCTCTTCTATTCTCTCCACGGAAAAGGTAGCGTTCTTGACGATCTTTTCGCAATCCTCATCAGGAATGAGCCCCAGTTTGTTCCATGCTTTCACAGCTGCTTTCTCCACCTCTAGCCATGCTGCATATCTTGCATGCTGTGTCCAATGTTTTGTCATCTCTTCTCTTGCATATCTTTCTACCATTGCATACCCTTATGTGTATAAAAATTTGATACAATTCTACCAAAATAGCAGTTAATACTACGACTAGTTGTATGCGCTCGCTAAGTCTCCGATTACAGTAAAAAGGTGAAGCAGCAATGCCATTTGTCAAAGAGAAATTTACCGTCCCAAAGAAAATGCCCGCCTTTCTATTTATCATGCGCGCCTTCAATTTTACCCAGGGGGAAGCACAACGTGTATTGTCAAAAGGCAGGCTTCTTGTCAACGGTGTATCCCTGTTTAATACGGGAGAGTCTATAGAAGGGGAAGTGGAAGTCGTCTATTTCAAGCCCTCTTCACAAGGCAACCTTCCCCTCTTTCACACGAAAGACTTTATCGTCTTCGAGAAACATTCCGGTGTCTTGGTCCATCCCAATACCATGTCAACACCCTATTCCCTGCTTGACGAGATACGTACCGTTGCCGGGGACAGTGCAAATGCGGTACACCGCATCGACATGGAGACTTCAGGGCTTCTTTTGGCGAGCAAACATAAAAGGTCCGAGTCCTTTTTGAAAAGTTCTTTTGAAAACAGAAGCATTCAGAAATCCTACCTTGCATGGGTGGACGGGAAACTCACAGAACCCTTCTCTTCCCATGAGCGCATCAAGATAAACAATGACTACAGCCAGACCAAGCACAAGGTCTTTATCTCCGAGGAAGGCAAAGCTTCCCATACGGATTTCATCCCGCTTGAGTATGATGAAACACTGGATGCTACACTGCTTGCCTGCTACCCTCATACCGGGAGAACGCATCAGATCAGGGTCCATTTGTTTCACGTGAAACATCCCATTTTGGGTGATCCTCTTTACGGGACAACCTTCAAAACTGCCAATGACTACCTCGAAGAGGTACTCAGTCCTGAAGACCGTATAAAAGAAACAGGAGCAAGCAGACTGTTGCTTCATGCGCAAAGCCTCTCTTTTAATTTCGGGTCCAGATTCCACATAGAGAGTAAAAGTGATTTTTCTCAGATGAGACATTTGATCTGTGCAAAAGAGGAACGGATCTTTAACGCATAAAAGGTGTTTTAGTCTGCCTGAAAAAGTTTTAAATATCCATAGAAGTACGTCACCGCGACGACCCATTGCACTTTTTTACTTTATGCGGGACGGTGCTTTTGGGTTCATTTTCTATCGTGTTCCAAAACAAAAAAAGAAAAAACGAGAAACTATTTCTCATCCTCAGAACGGGAATCATAGATAAACCAGCCTACCCCGATAGCTGCAACCACCACAATAAATCCCAACATAAAAATCTCTACACTTGACATCAGACTTCTCCCTCTAATTCCTGCTCTCTCAACTGTCCGCAGGCTGCTGAGATATCCAGCCCTTTGGATTCACGAATGGTACAGTGCAGTCCCCGTTTGGTGAGATACTCCTGGAACTCTTTCATGTCTTTTTCGCTCGGCCGCTTGAACTCAGTACCCCCGTACGGATTAAAGTAGATCAGATTTACCTTGGCCTTGATCCCATCAAGAAGTGAAAGCAGCTTCTTTGCCGCAGAGATATCATCATTGACATCCTTGATGACAAGATACTCGAACATCACCCTTTTCCTGTCATTGACAGGAAAATTTTTGACCGCATCGATGATCGATGCAATATTATAGGCTTTGTTGATAGGCATCAGTTTTTGTCTCAGTGCATCATCCACGGCATGCAGGGAGATCGCAAGATTGATCCCCAGCTCCATCTTTCCAAGTTTCTCGATCTTGCTGCTCAGGCCAGAGGTAGAGATCGTTTGTCTATGTGTGGCAATCGCCATACCTTCCGGGTCTGCAAATATCTTTACCGCCTTTGCCACTTCTGTCAGGTTGTCAAGCGGTTCACCCATTCCCATATAGACAATATTGACACGGCGGTTGGCATCGATATCATTGTCTTTCTTGATCATCCGTACCTGTTCGACGATCTCACCCGCTGTCAGATTACGCATAAATCCGCCCTTTGCGGTCAAACAAAAGGCACACCCTACCTTACACCCTACCTGAGATGAGATACAGACCGTATAGCGCTCCTGATGCTTAACAGAGCCATCTTCATGATATTCCTTCTCCCTCATTAAGAGCAGTACGGATTCCACCGTATGTTTGTCATGCAGCTCGAAGAGATATTTGCGGCTACCGTCCTTGGAGTTCTGTACCATGACTGTTTTGAGCGGCGTGAGCGTATACTCCTCTTCCAGCTTCTCCCGCATCTCTTTGGGAATATTTTTCATCTCCTCAAAAGACTCGGCATACTTGTGGTAGATCCAGTGGTATATCTGCTTTGCACGGAAAGAAGGTTTGATCACTTCGCTTAACTCTTCTTTGGTCAGATCTTGTATTATTTTTTTACTCATTTTATGTCCCGTCATTCTCGGGCTTGACCCGGGAATCTATAGTTTAGTCTTTGCAAGGTTGTGATCTCCGGGTCAGGCACGAAGATGACATCCCTGCTAGTTTTTTTGTATATACTCAGTAAGTCTCTTCATCGCCTCTTTATGATTATCCATAAAGTCTTGATGCGCATTTTCATCACAATAATTCGTCACAATAAAAATACCTGCCGCAGGAATATCAAAAGATCTGGCCACTTTCAGTACGGCATAGTACTCCATATTTTCCAAATGGATATTTTTGGAAAGATATGCCTTTCCTATCTTTTTATCCGTGGTAATATAATTCGAGGAGTTCACGATTGTTTCACGTGAAACATCTTCTGCCGTAGAAACCATATTGTCTATAGGGGTGTAGGAACCGCCTGTAAAAAAACTGTTCTCTATGTTCGTTGCGGTCTTGGATTCGACAATGTCAAAGATCTTCTTTTCTCCATACGACCCTGCCGTGCCCACGAACAATATAAATTTCGGTTTCTGTGAGAGACATAACCGCGTTAAATTGATCGCTACGTCCGTCATGCCAATGCCAACGGGCATGGCAAAATCAAACTGTTCGCGTTCTCCTGCACAAATGATCATAACTACATTCTCACAGGGATATGCTTCCCTTTAAGATAACGTTTCAGCTCCATAATGTCAATCTCTTTAAAGTGGAAGATCGAAGCCGCTAAAGCAGCATCAGCATGACCAAGGGTGAATGCTTCTTCGATGTGCTGCATCGTACCGGCTCCGCCGGATGCGATCACCGGGATATTGACAAGGTCGCTGATCTTTCTGTTCAAGGCATTGTCAAATCCTGCTTTCGTTCCATCCGCATCCATAGAGGTAACAAGCAGCTCGCCCGCTCCTCTGTCACAGGCTTCTTTGGCCCATTCGAGTGCATCGATACCGGTATCGTTACGCCCG
>NZ_DATCSP010000041.1:0-27251 GCF_036568385.1 Sulfurovum sp.
CCAACCTACAAAACCTGCACCAATAAATGCGATGGTTGCTACCCAGATTGTCCATACCAGATATTTATTGTGTTTTTGCATCCAACTAATCATACTTCATCTACCTTCAATCGAAAAAATTTGTACAATATTCTATCTAAAGTAAGCTTATCGCTAATGAAAGGGCGTGTGGCAGGAATATCTTTGATAACAGCAGGCCAAAAATGCAAGGGGAGCGGGAGGTCAGATGGCATGCGTATACACAGAGGATGAACCGTCAGATGCTTTCTTGAACCCCCTGTATGCAGGGGTCAGGAAGGTGCAGAAAAAAAGTTACTTTTTTAACCCAAAGAGACCACGGTTCTGTTTTTTCAGGCGTGCATGATGTTTTTCTGCTCTTTTGATACCCAGGTCCATCGCTTCTTTGTAGAACTGTTCTGCTTTTTTCCTATCTTTTTCAGTGCCGACACCATGTTCGTAAAACTGGGCCAGGTCACAGAGTGCTTCAGGGTAGTCTTCCATGGCAAGAGAGTACATGCGGTTAAATGCTTCAGCGATATTTTGATCCAGCAGGACACCTCTATAGAGTTCCCTGGCCAGCATGAATTGTGCGAACATTGATTCTGTGGCAGCACAGGTGAGCAAAAGTTCTGCTGCTTCCGCATAGTCGTTCGTTTCCGTCAGCGTTTTGACCGTATCCAGTGTCGCTATGATCTCTTCTTCCGTGTAGCCTTCCCGGCTTATCTTGGTTAAGAGCGCTTCAACGGAATCGAACACTTCATAGGTCTCTTTAACAGGCGGATACTCTTTTTGCATGTTGCTGAGTTTTTGAGCAATGTAAGGGATCGCCTCATAGGGTGAGATATCTTCTGTCTCCACTGTGTTGAGAAGAGGTTTGAGTTCCTGCAGAGGATCGCTTTTGGTCAGCGTTCTTTTCTGGAGAATGGAGAGGGTCTCTTCTATGGAGGTAGGTGTGGTGACAGCCTCTGTTTCTTCGGTTTCCTCTGTATCAAAAAAAGTATCTTCTTTAGGAGTGGCATTGCGCTCCATGCCCTGTGCACTTTTTTCTTTTGAGCTGTCATAGAAGCTGTCTACTTCCTCATCGGCACTATCCCGGGTAAGATCGCTATCTGTAAGTACCTGGTCCGCTTCAATATTGAGCAGAGCATCGTAATCTATACGGGTCTCTCTTTTGGTTTCTTCTTTTTTGGTTTCTGCAGGAAAGGGGTCCAGAAAAAAATCATTGATATCTATCTCTTTCGGTTTTCTATAGATGTCTGAAGTGACAAAAAGATCGAACTCATCGATGATATCCTGTTCTTGGGAGTCCAGGGATGCCTGTGCCTGCTGTGCAGTTCTTTGAAGGATCTCTTCCGGCGGTGTTTCAATATAACTGGTGATAAGCCTTTGTGCCCGCGCATAGTTTCCCGCATGGATCGCGGTAAGAATCTCTTGTAGTTTTTCATCTGCTTTCAGCGGCGCTAACTTTAACACCTGAAGTTGTATCGTCTCAACGTCAGTGATGGAGATGGCATAGTTGATGATACTTAATCTTTTCTGTGTCTGATTCATATCAGCTATCCTGTTTTATAGAGTCTATTTGAAGGAGTATAACAAAAGTATGCTTTACAGAAGTGTTGACACTTTTTATGGATGCCAACAGGCAAGGAGTCTCTCCTAAAGGTTTGCAGACAGGGCCAGCAGTCTGCAGGAGTTTTCCAGAATAGAGATCTTTTTTGCCATTTCCGTGATATCCCTGTCGTAAGAGATCAGTCCGAAACCTTTGATAAGAAGCAGGTGAGAGTCATTCTTTTGAAAAAACTGCGGTATCTCATACGGGGCACGTTCCAACCAGTCATCAAAGTTTCTGGGATCATAGACCATGATCTCGCCTATCACTTTTTTCCCAAAATAGTCTGCTGGAGAAACCTTGCCGTGTTTGAGCGAGTGCGCGGTTGCATAGGGAGGCATGGTATAAGAGATATATTTTGCATTGGGAATATGTTTATAGATATGTTCATGGATATGTGCATCCGGAGTGGCTATGTTCCAACGGTAGTCTCTTTTCTCACAATCCAGCCTGACCAGAGACTCTTCGGTCACTTCATTCAGAAGGGTGTCTCTGGAGTTGATGATGAATCCATAGGTAGAGACCCTTGCAGAGATGGAACCGTGGTAGACAGAAAAGAAATTTTTGTTAAAGAGTGAAAGTGAAATATGTTTGATGTCGTCGATGAGGTGTTTATCCAAAATAGAGCCTTTTTCATCTAATTTCGCTATTATAACATTGATATTTGAAAAATATTCTCTTTCCGGACAGGGAAGTACAGAATGCAAGATCAGAAACTGTAAAGGATACGGATGCAAACCCCTCATATACCTGTGCTGCTGAATGAAGTGTTGGAGAGTTTTAAAGATGTAGGCGAGGGGTATTTTGTAGATTGTACGCTAGGGTATGCGGGGCACAGTTCTGAAATATTGGCTAAGTATGACCAGCTGAAACATATCGGTATAGACAGGGATGATGAAGCGCTGGCCTTTTCCAAAAAACGTCTGGAACCCTATAAAGAGCGCAGTACGCTCTATAAGGGTACCTTCGCAACCGTGTTCCCTGCATTGGAAGAAGCCCCTATCGTAGCGGTATTGGCTGATTTCGGTGTCTCCTCCTTGCAGTTGGATAAAGAAGAGAGGGGGTTTTCATTTACCTCTGAAACACTGGATATGCGTATGGACGCCAATGCAGCACTCTCTGCCTATGAGGTCGTCAATGAATACCCTCAGGAGAGACTGGAATATATCTTTGATACCTATGGCGAAGTGCGCTCGTACAGGAAATTGGCTGCTGCGGTGGTCGAAGCCAGGGCACAGGGGCCTATCAGGTCTGCGAACCAACTGAGCGAGATCGCAAAAAGCGTCATTCCTCCGGGCGGGAAGATACACCCAGCCACTCTGATGTTCCAAGCTATCCGGATAGAAGTGAACAATGAACTGGGAGAAATAGAAGGATTGCTGGATGCCCTCGAGAAAAAGCATGTCAAAGGGGAAGTCGTTTCTCTGATCTCTTTTCACTCTCTCGAAGACCGTCTGGTGAAGAACCGTTTCAAGAAATGGGCACAGGCCTGTATCTGTGACCCCCATGCGATGCGCTGCACCTGCGGTAAGAACCATGCATTAGGCAAAGCCTTTTCTTCCAAGCCTGTCACAGCGACGAAAGAGGAGCTGAAACTGAATCCCCGAAGCAGGTCGGCAAAACTCAGAAGTTTCAGGTTTACAAAAGATGTCTAAGCGTAAAAACACCAAACCTAACGGGATCACTTTCGGCATGTCCATGGTGATCCTTATGTCCGTATCCATTACGTTGATCCTGACCATGATCAAGATCTATTTAAGCAACCAGATCTATTATGAAAGCAAGGTTGTCAACCAAATGCAGAGGGAGGTCTCGGTACTAAAGGCAGAAAAACGCATGCTTGAGCAGAGCGTTGAGGCATTGAAGTTCAAGAACAGGGTCACAGATACTATCTTTGTGATCCGTGAAGATTGATGATGCGCACCGACAATAATGCTGGGTTCATGTTTCCTTAGATATATACGTGATCTCTAAAGTAAAGCACAACGCTTAAAAAGATTAACATTATTTGGTTATAATTATTGACTTTTATCAAAATAAATAATTAGGATACGATGAGTAATGATGGATGTTGCTCTGTATGAACAATAAGGACGAAGTACGTGTTGAGTGCTGTTGAGAGAAAGATAGAACAATTCATAGCCGATTTGAACGACAAAGAGGTCAGCCAGCTTTACCTGCAGCTTCCCAAGGGTAAAAGACTGCGTGCGAAGCTCATTTTAAAAATAGCAGGGTCCGGGCTTTCTGTGATCAAGACAGCTGCGATCGTCGAGATGATACACGCGGCAAGCCTTCTGCATGATGATGTGATAGATGATGCCTACACCAGACGTTCAAAACCTTCCATCAATGCCCTTTACGGCAATAAAACAGCCATCATGTTCGGTGATATTCTCTATTCAAAAGGTTTCCTGGAGCTGAACCATATCAGTACCGAAGTGGCCAAGACGGTTTCCAATGCCGTTGTAGAGCTCAGCCTTGGAGAGCTTAAAGATGTCTCGCTCTCCAAAACATTCACGCTGGATAGAGCGCTCTACCTTGAAATGATCTACCAAAAAACCGCTTCTTTGATGGAAGCAAGCGCCGGGGCCGCTGCACTGCTTGCCGGAAAGCCAAAGGAGGTCTATATGACCTACGGAAGAAACCTGGGTATCGCATTTCAAATGATCGATGACATCCTCGATATCACAGCAGACGAAGCGACACTGGGAAAACCTGCCCTACACGATTTTGAAGAGGGGAAGACCACGCTGCCGTATATCTACCTTTATGAGGTTTTGGAGGATGATGAAAAAGAGAAACTAAGATCGCTGCATGCCAAAAGGCTCTCTGAAGAAGAACAGCAGTGGATCAAAGCAAAGATGCAGGAACATCACATCATACAGAAGAGCTATGCAGAAGCGAAACTGCTGGTCGAAGAGGCGATAGCACTGATGAAGAGCAGAGGGGAAGATGCACTTTCCCAGATCGCGATGCAGATGATCGACAGGGATTTTTAATGTATTATCAGGTGATGAGCTTTTCCCACAAGAATTGTGACCAGGCGATGAGAGAGAAGTTGGCATTTGCCAACGATGAAGAAAAAAAAGAGATGCTGAACCAACTGGTCGAATTCGAGTTCATTCATGAGGCATTTATCGTTTCAACCTGTAACCGTGTTGAAGTGATCCTTGCAACTCGTGACAACTTTTCAAGTTATCATACCGTCCTGGGACTGATGAGCCAAAAGAGCACCTTGAACTTTTATGAGATCAAAGCAGCAGCGCAGCGTTATGATGACGAAGAGGCCATTGAACATATCTTTGCTGTTGTCTCTTCCCTGGATTCACTGGTAGTAGGCGAGTCCCAGATCACCGGACAGGTCAAAGAGGCATTCATGCTCTCTCACAAGAACGGTACCGCAGGACGTAAGCTCAACCGTGTCATCTCTTACGCGGTCAGATGTGCGGCAGAAGTGAGAAATGCCACCCATATCTCCCAAAACCCGATCTCTATCTCTTCCGTAGCGGTGTCACAGGCACACAAGCTGTTGGGAGACAATATGGCGGGTATGACCGCCGTCGTCGTGGGAGCCGGTGAGATGGCCGTGCTTGCGGCCAAACACTTGCTCAGGGCAGGATGTGATGTGGTGATGCTGGGCAGGGATACGGAGAAAGTGGAGCAGATAGCACTGGCACTGGGTGAGAATGTAAAGGCTGACAGTATCGAAAACCTTGCAAAGTATCTGAACCGTTACCGTCTGCTTTTCAGCGCCACCTCTTCCAGAGAACCGCTGATCACCAAAGCACTGATAGAGAACGAAACCCTGCCAAGACTCTGGTTCGACATGGCGATCCCCCGTGATATCGAAGATATGGAGCTGGAAAAGCTACAGCTTTTCCGAATCGATGACCTTCGTACCATCTCACAGGACAACCATGCACTGCGTGAAGAACAGGCTGTCAGGGCAGCAGAGATCGTAGAGAAGTATAAAGAGGAATTCTATGCATGGCTCAGAGCCCTCTCCATAGAACCTGTGATCAAGCAGATGAGAGAGCATGTCGCCGAAGCGATCGATGTGGAAATGAAAAGGGCGATCAAAAAAGGCTTCGTGCCGGCAGAAGCAGAGGCAAACATGCGTAAAATGGCAGAGCAGATGTTCAAACGTTTTTTGCATGAGCCTACCCAGAACCTCAGACACTCCTCCTCGGAGAAGAAAAATGCAAACTGTATAGAAGCAGTGAAAAAAATATTCAATATCGATACAGAGAACATCGATCTGAAACAGTACAAAAATGACCATCATACAAAAGGATACAACGCGTGAGATTTTCAAGATTATTAATCCCTACCACCAAAGAGACACCCAATGATGCCACATTGGCAAGTCATATCTACCTTATAAGGGGCGGATTCATACAGTCAGTAGGCGGAAGCGGTCTCTATAATTTCTTGCCATTAGGCAAAAAGATACTCGATAAAGTACATGCGGTCGTGAAAGAGGAGCTCGATAAGGCAGGATGCCAGGAGGTCAGTCTTGCCTTCGTCACCCCGGCAGCACTCTGGGAAGAGAGCGGCCGCCTGGAGAAGTACGGGAAGGAGCTGTTGCGATTCAAAGACCGTAAAGAGAATGACTTCATCCTGGGACCGACCCATGAAGAGATGATGGTGAACCTGGTACGCCAAACAGTGAAGAGCTACAAGCAGCTTCCATTGAACCTCTATCAGATCAACCTCAAGTTCCGTGATGAGATCAGGCCAAGGTTCGGTCTGATGCGTGGAAGAGAGTTCTTGATGAAGGACGGATACAGTTTTCATGATTCTACGGAAGATATGCAGAGAGAGTTTTCCTTGATGGAAGAGACCTACAAGAAGATCTTTACACGCCTCGGACTGGAATTCAGGGTCGTGGAGGCGGATTCGGGAGCGATCGGCGGAAGCGGCAGTAAAGAGTTCATGGTGCTTGCCGACAGCGGTGAAGATACGATCGTGGTCTGTGACGGGTGTGAATACGGGGCCAATATAGAAGCGGCTGTGGCGCAGCCAAAGAAGTATGACACACAGACCGAAGTAAAGACCATCGTCATGAAAGCACTCTACGATGAAGGGAAGAGTGTGCATGTCGCATTTGTGCTGCCTGAAGAGATCGAACTGCAGGATGTCAAAGCGTGCAATGCGGTGGATGCCAATGATCTGGTAGAGTGCGACGCAGGAGAGAAACCGGCCGTAGTGGTGATAGAAGAGTCACTCGGCGCAGCCGTCGACCCCGGCCAATTCGATGCAGAAGAGATACTTTATGCCGACATATCTTCCGTGAAAGAGGGAGACACCTGTACCGTCTGCGGCGGAGCATTGCGTTACACCAAAGGTATCGAAGCCGGACACATCTTCCAGCTTGGGACACGCTACTCCGAACCGTTGGGTGCGAACTTCCTGGATGAGAACGGAAAATCACAGCCTATGGTGATGGGAACGTACGGGATAGGGGTGAGCCGTCTACTTGCTGCCATCATCGAGCAGAACCATGACGAAAAAGGGTGTATCTGGACGAAAGAGTCTGCACCGTTCGATCTGCAGATCATCATCTCCAATATCAAAGAGGATGCGCAGGTCACGTTGGGTGAAAGTCTCTACGAGGCGATGCTGGCCAAAGGCGTAGATGTCCTTCTTGATGACAGAAAGGACCGCTTTGGTGCAAAAATGAAAGACTATGAACTGATCGGTGTACCTCATGTGGTGGTGATCGGTAAAAATCTGGCGGATGGTATGGTAGAGTTCATCAGTAGGGACGGTATGGTAAAAGAGGAAGTCCCTGCCGACAGGATCATTGATTTCTTATCGGAAAGATTTTAATATGATATTCCTGGTCATTCCTTTCCTGCTTCTGGAACTCTACCTCTCTTTAAAGACGGGAGAGACGATCGGTTTCTTCTGGTCCGTAGTGTGGATCGTGCTCAGTTTCATGCTTGGCATGCTGCTGTTGCAAAGGTCTTCGGAGACGATGATGGGTAACATGCAGTCGATGAGGCGGGGGAAGATCGACATACGGAGATTTCAGAATGCCAGTATGTCCTATTTCATAGGAGCGATACTCCTGATCATTCCGGGCGTATTTTCCGACCTTTTGGGGGTCATGGCACTGCTTTACACGCTTTATTTACAATTTGTTGCTAAAATAACCCCCGAGGGTACAACACACTTTAAAAAACAAGGAGATGATAATGTCATTGATGTCGAAATTATTGATGAGCACAGTCGCAGTGACCGTAGCTCTTAATGCAACTGCACTACCGGAAAATAAAAAACTAGTTAGATATGTTAAAAAAGCCGTGGTGAAAAACCCGGAAGTCAAAGTTAAAGGTGTGACGGTCATTGAGTCCAAAACAGACGAAAGATTGCCTGGATGGACGATCTTATTGACGACGATGGACCTGGAGTATCAAAACAGAGAGATCCATGCGCCGGAGATGATGTTCGTCAAAGACGGCCTTATCACGGGGCACCTGACAGATCTAAAAACAGGCAATGACTACCGTGACGAGATCAAACCTACCGTGCCTCAGAGTTACTATGATGATGCCCACCTGCTTTTTGGTAACAAAGATGCAGCCCATAAGATACTGATCTTCTCTGACCCTCAGTGCCCGTTCTGCCAAGATGTGGTCCCGGGTATCTTTAAAGCAGCAAAAGAAAACCCTGAAACGATCGCGGTCTATTATTATCACTTGCCGCTGCTTCGTATCCATCCTGTCTCCGATGTACTGACAAGAGTGATGCATGTGGCGCAGCATGAAGGGAAGATGGATGTGGTCGAAAAGATCTATTCACTGAAGATCGATCCGAGAGAGACGGATATGACCAAGATACTTGCGGCGGTCAAAGCGCATGCAGGTTACAGTGTCACTGCAGAAAAGGTCAATGCAAAAGAAGTCAGGGAAGCGATGCAGGCAGATGAGATGGCTGCAGGCAGAATGATGGTTTCAGGTACACCTACGATCTATATCGACGGTGAATGGGATAAAATGCGCAACGGATATAAAAAGCTGATCAAATAAAAGGTACAGGTTTAGTGGAAAAATTAATTATCGCAACAAGGGCGAGTGATCTTGCACTCTGGCAGGCCTATCATGTGAAAGAGAGGATAGAGGGATCTTTTCCGGAGATCACAGTAGAACTCAACGAAATCACCTCCAAAGGGGATAAGATACTGGACAAACCGCTTGCACTGATAGGCGGAAAGGGCCATTTTACCAAAGAGCTGGAAGATGAGATGCTTGAAGGCAATGCGCATTTGGCCGTTCACTCGCTCAAAGATGTCCCTACCTATATACCTGAAGGTCTGGAACTTTGTGCCATTACAAAAAGGCAGGACCAGAGCGATGTGCTGCTTTCACACACGTACAAAAGTCTGGACGAGCTTCCGCAGGGTGCCACCGTGGGAACGACCAGTCTCAGAAGACGTATGCAGCTCCTTGAGAAGCGTCCGGACCTCAAAGTTAAAGAGCTCAGGGGAAATGTGAACACAAGGCTCAGAAAGCTGAAAGAAGGGCAGTATGATGCGATCATACTTGCCTACATAGGACTTCACAGACTGGACCTGCTGAAGGATATTCCTTTTGTGGAAAAACTCGATTTCTTCATACCGCCTATGGGACAGGCTGCTTTGGGCATTGAAATTGTCAGTGCGAACGACAGGGTACGTGAAATAGCCATGACATTGAATGATGAAGACACCTTCATCTGCACAAAGTTGGAGCGTGACTTTGTCTCCAGCATCGGCGCAGGGTGTTCTGCGCCTGTTGCGGTCAATGCAGAGATCAAGGGAGAGGAGATCACGCTAAAGGCCATGCTGGGGTATCCTGACGGTACGAACATCATGCATAAGACAGTGACAGCCAAACTGAGTGCGTGTGACACCCTGGGGAGACAACTGGCAGAGTCCATGATCGCAGAGGGGGCTTTGGATATACTTTCCAAAGCTGAAGAGATCGCGTTCAAAGATGAAATGCCGGAAAGGCTCTAGAGACAAGAGTCTCTTTAGTCGCTTTACAATACTTCAAACGAGCCAGACTTTTGGGCTCTCTCCTTCATGTTACAGATCATTTGAACCCAGATACAGATGGTGATGGACAAACGGACGGTGCTGAAGTGAATAACGGTACCGACCCAACTGATGCAAATTCTTTTAAAACGTGTTCTATTTTCAATCCTTTCTGCTGGATGACTGGTTTTATGGAGATACTCCTGTGATCAACTAACAAGAATCGCTGATATTCGGCGATTTTTGTCCTATGAAATTCATTTGTCTTTGCTATAATCTTTCCAATCATATAATAGTTGATACATTTATAGCAAGAAGGATAGTTATGCAAGATGTAGTACAGTGGCTGAAAGAGCATGGAAACCTAAAGATCATAGAGGAACCGCTTGATGTGGAGCTTGAGATCCCCCATGTGGCCTATGTAGAGGTCAAAACCGACAACTCCCGTCCACTTCTTTTCACCAGGCCCATCAACAAAGCCAAAGGCATTGAGTATGACATGCCTGTGCTGATGAACATCTTTGCGAACAAAGCACTGACCGAAAAGATCTTCGGCAAGCATCCTGATCAGATTGCAGAGGGCATAGATACGCTTCTGAAGCTGAAACCGCCTAAAGGGTTCAAGGCCAAACTGGCGATGATCCCAAAACTTTTTGCACTGAAGAACGTCTTCCCCAAACGTTTAAATTTCAAGGGTGAGTGCCAGGAAGTTATTTATAATAAAGAGGAGGCGGACCTGGACCGTCTGCCTATCCTCAAGACCTGGGAAGAGGACGGCGGTCCTTTCATCACGATGGGGCAGGTCTATACACAGAGCCTTGACGGAGAGATGCAGAACCTCGGTATGTACAGGCTTCAGCAGTATGACAAGAAGCGACTGGGGATGCACTGGCAGATACACAAAGATGCGTCCCACTTTTTTGATCAGTACCAGAGAGCAGGAAAGAAAATGCCTGTCACCGTGGCCATCGGCGGAGATCCTCTTTATATCTGGTGCGGTCAGGCACCGATGCCGCACGGGATGTTCGAGATGCTGCTCTACGGTTTTGTCCGTAACAAAAATGCACAGCTGGTGAAATCTCTCACTAACGACATCTATATCCCGCGTGATGTGGATGTGGTGATAGAAGGGTTTGTCGACCCCGAAAAGATGGAGATAGAGGGTCCGTTCGGTGACCATACAGGCTACTATACGCTCAAAGAGCCTTTCCCTGTGTTGGAGGTTGAGACCATTACGACAAAAAAGAACCCGGTGTTCCAGGCCACGGTGGTAGGTAAGCCGCCGCTTGAAGACAAGTATATGGGATGGGCCACGGAACGCATTTTCCTTCCGATGCTGAAGCCTATGGCACCGGACCTGATAGACTACAATATGCCTGAGAACGGGGTATTTCACAACCTGATATTGGCAAAGATCAAAACACTCTACAAAGGGCATGCGCAGCAGATCATGCATGCATTTTGGGGTGTGGGACAGATGAGCTTCGTCAAACATGCGATCTTTGTAGGAGATGAGGCACCGGAACTTGAAGAGAGTCACGCATTGGCGGCCCATATACTCAACAGGCTTGATAGGAACAAGATACTGATCACACAGGGTGTCGTCGATCATCTTGACCACTCTTCGCAGGAACAGTTCGTCGGCGGAAAGCTGGGGCTGGATGCTACGGGTGATGAAGTAGGACAGGGGGTGGAAGCACTGCTTTCCGATGCACTGCTCCTTGAAAAGATGCAAGAGATAAGCGACAGTGTGGTCGGAGTGAAACAGTATATGACAGAGACCAAAACACCGGTATGTGTCATCAGCGTGGAGAAGAAGGGATCCCAGCTTGAACTCATTGAAAAATTGGGTGTACTCGAAAAACATATCAAACTGCTTGTCATTGTGGACCAGGCCAATAATGACTTGAACGAACCCTATATGCTCATCTGGCGTGTGGTCAACAACATAGATGCAGGCAGAGATGTGGTGCTCGAACCCTTCATAGCCATCGACGGGACCAATAAAAATGTAGCAGACGGCTATCAAAGAGAGTGGCCCGGAGATACTTTCTGTACCAAAGAGGTACTGGACGGGCTCCAAGAAAAAGGCGTGATCGATATCGATCACGCCTTTATTAGAAAGTTCGGCCTGCTGCCATTTTGATTTAATACCAGTTTAAAGATACTATGATAAACTTTCCTTGCAAATAAAAATTATCCTTAAGGAATGAATATGTTAGTAACTAAAAAAGCTCCAGATTTTACAGCAACAGCTGTACTTGCAGACGGTCAGATCGTAGACGACTTTAACCTGATGAACAACCTTGGTGAAAAAGGTGCTGTTCTTTTCTTCTACCCACTTGACTTTACGTTTGTATGTCCATCAGAGATCATTGCATTCTCTCACAGAGCAGCAGAGTTTAGAGAAAGAGGTATCAACGTGATCGGTGTATCTGTAGACAGTCAATTCTCTCACTATGCATGGAGAGAGACTCCGGTAGCTGAAGGTGGTATCGGTAGAGTAGATATGCCGCTTGTTGCTGACCTTACTAAGCAGATCGCAAGAGACTATGATGTATTGCTTGACGAATCAGTAGCACTTAGAGGTTCTTTCCTTATCGATGCGGACGGTACGATCAGACACGCAGTGATCAATGACCTTCCACTAGGTAGAAACATCGATGAAATGATCAGAATGGTGGATACGATGTTGTTCACTAACGAGCATGGTGAAGTATGTCCTGCAGGTTGGCAAAAAGGTGACGAAGGTATGAAAGCAGACACGGCAGGTGTAGCTGAATATCTTGCAAAGCACGAAAAAGATCTATAATCATGTATATGTTCCCATCCTCTAAGATGGGAATGTATATATCAGTTTATAGTGATAAATTAATATATGCATTAAAAGGGTTATGATGACAGATTATGCAGCGTTGCTCAAGCAGAGCGGACTTAAAGCTACATTTCAGCGTATGAACATACTGGAATGTATAGATCTACACGGACATATGTCTATAGAGGCTATCTATGAACAGGTGGTGAAGAGGCACCCGTCACTTTCACTTGCCACAGTCTATAAGAACATCATTTTGATGGTAGAGAACGGTGTACTTGTGGAAGTGCCCATTACGGGTAAAAAGTCGAAATATGAATTGGCCAAAGAGGACCATATCCATTTGGTCTGTACTGAGTGCGGCGAGGTGGAAGACAAGCCTATGCAGTCCAAGACCGATGCACTGTTCGCTTCCATCTCGAAACAAGAGAACTTTACGCTAAGCAAACAGCAGATCAACCTCTATGGTGTCTGCAGTCACTGCCAGGAAGCAGTGGCTTAGACGATGCTGGTTTGCGCAAGCGGACCTGCACGGCCTACTTGAATAACGCCGATCCTACCCTGACCAGATTCGAACCGCATTTGATAGCCAACTCATAATCACTGCTCATTCCCATAGAACAGACAGAAGCTCCCTCTTTTTTCAGATTTTCATAGATACGGTAGGTGGTTTCAAAACTCTGCTGTATCAGCTTTGCATCTTCGGTATGTGCGCCTATCGTCATCACACCTTTGAGGTTGATCTGGGGACAGGTCTCTTTGATCGTTTGATAGATATCCACAGCCTCTTCCGGACTTACGCCTGACTTCGTTGCCTCTTTTGCGGCATTGATCTGTAAAAGACAGTGCATCTTTGCCTCTTTTGCCAACAGTTTTTTGTTGAGCTCTTCTGCGAGTTCTATGCTGTCAAGGGACTGCATAAGGGTGGGGCGCAGATCGATGAGGTTGTTGATCTTGTTTTTTTGGAGCGTGCCGATCATATGCCACTCAAGCGGCAGTGCTTCCAGCGCTTCCATGCGCTCTTTGAGCTGCTGCACCTGATTCTCGCCAAAAGCCCTTTGGCCCAGCTCATAGAGTGTGGAGATGTTTTCCAGTTCTGTATATTTTGCGACGGTCACAAGTTTTACGATGTGATGCTCACTGACCGAGATACGCGCCTGTTCAATGTTCCAGATCACTTCATCCAGGTTTGCTCTTAAGTGTTCTTTGTCTAATATCATAAATGTCCTTTTTTCATGAATTGCCACTTCGACCGTTTCGGTTACAAACCTGTGCACTTAGAGCGGTTCAATTCCACTCAACGGTTTTCATCCCAAAAGTCTATTGATATCATTATACAATCCCAATAGCATGAGAGAGATTAGTATCGCCCAACCCACAAGTGTGATGTAGGTCATGACCTGTTCGCTCGCCGTTCTGCCTGTGAGCATTTCATACAGATTGAACATGATATGCCCGCCATCCAGTGCCGGGATAGGCAGAAGGTTCAGTACGCCCAGGTTGACCGAAATGAGTGCAGTGAAAAAGAAAAGCGCCAGCAGCCCGGCAGAGCTTGCCTGAGCGGTGACATCCACAATAGTGATGACCCCTCCGAGTTTATCGGCACCCACTACACCGGTGAGCAGTTTTTCCACGCTCTGCACGATCAGCAGGGAAGCATTTTTTGTCTCCTCCCATGCATACCCCAGGCCATCGACCAGTCCAAAATAGACTGTTTCCTGTTTTCCCAAGGGGCTGATACCGATAATGCGTCTGGTGATCTTTTCTCCAAAGATATTCAGGTCCTCTATGACCTTCGGTGTGATCTGCAGGGTGATCAGCCGCGCTTCACGTTCTACGATCAGTGTGATATCCCCTTTGTCGCCGTTGATGTTCTCACCGATCTCTTCCCAGTACTGTATATTGTTGCCATTGACCTGAACGATCTTGTCCTCTTTGGTCAAGCCTGCACTGAATGCAGGGGTATCTTTGCTTACTTCTCCCACCACAGGCAGCAATTTGGGCACACCCATGTTCGCGATGGCAAAATAGAGTATGAATGCGAGCAAAAAATTGGCAAAAGGTCCGGCCAGCAGAATGATGATACGCTGCCACGGCTTCTTCACATTGTAAGAGTCTTCATCGTAGGAGACAGCGGTGGGGTCCGTATCATCCTGCCCTTTCATTTTGACATAGCCGCCAAGGGGGATAGCGGAGAGACTCCATTCTGTCTTCCCGATCATCCTGGAGTAGAGCTTTTTACCAAAGCCTATACTGAAAACATCTACCTGCACACCGAAAAAACGGGCAGCAGCAAAGTGTCCAAGCTCATGAAAGAAGATAAGTATCGATAAGACCAAAAGTGCAACTATAATGCCCATAAAATTCCTCTGTGCTGATATGATGAATTATATCCAAGTGTGGTAAAAAGTTGATGTAGAATAAAAAGTTATTGAAAAATTTTGCTAAAATAAAGCAGAAGGATACTAAAGATGGCTGAACAGAAAAACCTAGAAGAAACAATGATGCCAAAGGATGAAGCTTCTGCGCACAGCAAGGGAGTGACCGTCAAAAAAGAAGCAGCAGAGGCATCGTTCAAGGAGAGTCCTTTTTCGGGCAAGACCCAAAAGCACAGCAAGGCAAAAAGTCTTATAGAGAAAGCAAAAAAGATAGCGGATGAGACAGCCGTACGTACTGAGGCTTGCAGACGCTTACTTGAGGACGGCCTGAGCGTATATGAAGAGGCGAGGTCTGCACTGAAACAAGACACTCTGGAGCCATGTATCTCTTTACTGAAGCAGTCAGGATACCAGGTAAAAAGAGAAGAAGAGAGGCCGGCAGGTGCACTGCCGAAACAAAAATCTTTGAGACCCTTTGTGCCAAAAAGCATTTCAAGCGGCAGAGCGACTGGGTTTTTTTATGCATTGGCCGGGGGGATCGTAACAGCGATGGGTATGGTCTACCTGTCTACCCAAAAGTTGGAGATGACACTGGATCCGGCCAGAGTGCCTACAGAAAATGAGATGGATAGTATCCTGGCATGGTTCAGCACGATCATCGGAGTACAGGAAAATGTCGCTATCGGCACAGCCGTATTGGGTTTTACCGTACTGTCGGTCATGCTCCTTGTCTATCTGGTGCACCGGCGACTAAAAGCAAGAAACGATCTGCATTTGGCTGTCAAACAGTTTGTCGAAGCGGAACTTTACGCGGAGCAGCAACCTGACTGTACAGAGGAGATGAAGAAATTGGATGCACATATACAAGATACCATAGGTACTTTGAAGGCCTATCAGGTACTATTGAACGAACAAAAGGGAAAACTGCAACGTATTCTCTATTTTGAAGGGGAGAAAGAAAAAGGTGCATCCTATCACAGCAGATCACTGGCAGAGATAGAGGAGACCAAAGAGCTGGTTGAGAGGATCATCGCTTTGATAGAGGTCCCTGTTGTAGAAGATGGGAAGATCCATGAGCAAAGCATTCACTCCCTGCAGAGAGCAAAAGAGAAGCTGTATGCCGTCATAAAAAGATTTTAGTCTTTGGCAGGTTTCTGTCTAGTGTTGAAAAGATGACCAGAGAGAGGGCCCGAACACTCTCCGAAGAGAGTGGTGTATTCAAAACGGGCTTTTAGGAGATTACTGTTTTTTGATCAGAATTTGTAGTTGACGTAAAGTTCAAACTGATTTACATCATAATCAGGACTCCAGACACTGCTTTGAGTGTTGGTAAACACAATACCTGCATCGATAGCATCTGTGAAGTCATAGCCTAGAATGACATCAAACTCATAGCTGTCGTTGTCATAGTCTGCATAAGAAACTTCAGCAGCGACATCCATGATCGTTGTAGCTGCAGCCACTTTAAATGCATCTATATCACCATTGTATTGGTCAGCTACGGAAGAGTTCCATTGGTTGGTATAAAGGCTGTTCCATCCTATATAGGGCGTAGCACCATCACTTAATTTGTTATAGGCTGCACTCAGGTCAACCCCTGCTACCGAGGTAGATGCCATGAAACCAAAGGCGGATGTATCTATATCAGCGTCTGTATCGATATACTGACCTTCAAGCTTGAAGCTGCCGAAATCGTAACCAAGATCTGCATATATTTGTGAATAGTCGCCTGCTTCTATGTCATTGTACCAAAGGCTACCGCTGATCGTTTTGTCATCATACGCTGCACCGATGGTAAAGTTGTCACCCTCAAGTGTACTGCCGAACTCGCCAGAGTTATTCGGTCTCCATTTTGTGACATAGGAAGCAACCAGTGTCACATTTTCAATGGAAGTGTTCGAAACGGTATAGGCTTCAAATGAACCCGGTGCAAGTAACCAGTCATACCCTTGGATCATCGGCGTACCGAGCAATTGGCGACCTGCGATCAACGTAGTGTCTCCAAAAACCGCTGTCAGGTTCGCGACATTAAAGTAAGCCCCTTTCTTATCATCTTCGAAGTATCCCCAAGTATCCTGGTTAAGTGTATTCACGTATCCCAGTGCCGAGAAGTTTGCTGTCAACCAGTCAGTAAAGGCATGTGATACGTCCAGCGTTGCCCCAAAAGCAAGTTGGGCATGGTCTCCGAACATGTCATCCATCGGAATATCATCATCAGTGATATAGTATCCAGTCAATTTACCGTTGATAGTTGTTGCTGACTCAGCCTTGACCACCGGTGCTTCAACAACCGGCTCGACAACGTCTCCCCCTGCAACTGCAGAACTTACAGCCAATGCTGCTACTAAACTCAATTTTGTCCATTTCATTTTCTTTCCTTTTTATTTGGATAAGTTAGTGTAACATGAGTATTAACAGAAAATGAACGATAGGTTGATTAATTTTTAATCAGTTCAGTGATGAGAAGTATTTTTGAAGAAATCTCTGACATACTCATAGCCGGAGTAGAGGGTGAGTGCCACGGCTATCCATAGGAGCAAGGTGGCACCAGGCCACTGCATCAGTAAAAAGCCTATGGCTATCATCTGTGCAACGGTTTTGACCTTCCCCATCCAGGATGCGGCGATGTCAAGCCCCTGGCTTACCGCCGAGACCCTCAGTCCTGTAATGAAAAGTTCACGTGTAAGGATCAGAAAGATCGCCCAGGGAGAAGCGGATCCCAGCATCATGAGGCCGAGGAAGCCTGCCAGGGTAAGCATTTTGTCTGCAAGAGGGTCCAGTATCTTGCCCAGCGTGGTGATCTGGTTGAAGGTACGTGCGATGTAGCCGTCAAAAAAGTCTGTAGCGGAAGCAACCACAAAGATGAAGGCGGCAAAGTAGTTGAGCCATGAAGGATGTATGCCCCGAAAGAAAGAGGCATCCTGGTTGACGAGGAAAAGAAACATGACCGGGGCGAGGAGGAGACGGATGAATGCTAGGATATTCGGGATATTAAAGATTTGTGAACTTGGCATCATCTTACTCCTTATATTTCCTCATATTTGAACTGAGGTGTTGCTTCTCTCTTCATTTTTTTTAGAAAAAAACGAAGCAAAAAAATCGTCACTATTCTCAAATCGCTGCGCTTTCAAGGGTGTTCATAGTGACAAGCACACATTCGTGTGATTAAAAGGGAAGGAAGAAGGACATCCCACTATCTAAATGTGGTTCCGCCGTCTACTACGAGGGTTTGTCCTGTGATCCAGGAGGCTTCGTCTGTACAGAGGAAATAGACAGAGCCGGCAAGGTCTTCAGGGCTTCCCATTCTGTTCAATGCTGAACGTTTGATCGTTTCGGCTTTGACCTCTTCATAGTTGGTGAAGGCCTTCAGTGCATCTGTATCGATAGGTCCTCCGGAAACGGCATTGACCCTGATACCCATCTCTCCGAGCTCCACAGCGGCATAGCGGCTCATCGCTTCGACGGCTGCTTTGTTGGTACCGTGTCCGGCATAGTTCTCGATGTAGATAAGGTTCCCGGTAGAAGAGAGTGTGACGATGGCCCCGCCGCCTACTTTTTCCATACGTACGGCAGCTTCTTGTGAACCGCGAACGAAAGCACCCACGGTGGCAGTATAGATGTTCGTTAATCCTTTGTTTGGTCTGAGCTTCATGAACTTACCGTAACCGCCTACGACAGAACGGCCGTAGATCATGGCATTGGAAACAAAGAAGTCCACACGGTCAAAGTCCTGGTCGATCGCTTCGAACAGAGGTTTGAACTCATCCAGCTCCAGGATGTTCAGCGGATAGGCTCTGGCTTTGATAGCATATCTCTTTTCCAGGTCTGCTGCAATTTGATCCGCAGCCTCTTTGTTGGAGTTGTAGGTAAAAGCGACATTGACGCCGTTTTGGGCAAATTTCTCTGCTACGGCTTTACCGATACCTTTGGTCGCTCCTGTGATAACCAGTGTTTTACCTTTCATTTCTGACATCCTACGCTCCTACTATGTTGTATTTTTTCATGATGGACTCTATATCTTTCATATTCTCTGCACTTGGCGGTACCAGCGGCAGTCTGTATTCGAGCGTATCGATCAGACCGGCTAGATACATCGCTGCTTTGATAGGAATAGGGTTGCTTTCGCAGAAAAGTACTTTGTTGATCTCAAAGAGTTTATCATTGATGGCTTTGGATTTGACAAAGTCGCCTGCCAGTGCAGCATGGGTAAGCTCTGCTTTCATGTCCGGCAGGAGGTTGGAGGTCACCGAAGTGATCCCTTTGCCTCCACTGGCCAAAATAGGAAAGTCAATGACATCATCCCCTGAGAACACGTACAGTTCAGGTATTTTGGCCAACAGTTCGACCGTTCTTTCTATCGATCCGGTCGCTTCTTTGATCCCCATGATGTTCTCTACATCATCATAAAGTCTTTTCACCGTGTCCGGAAGTATATCTACACCGGTACGCCCCGGTACATTGTAGAGCATAAAAGGGACCTTGACAGCTGACGCGATCGCTTTGTAGTGCTGGTAGAGTCCTTCCTGGCTGGGTTTATTGTAATAAGGGCTTACGGAGAAAATAGCATCCACTCCGCATGCCTCGGCATGCTTGGCGATATCTATGGCTTCATGGGTCGCATTGCTTCCTGCTCCCGCAAGTACCCTGGTCTTGGTACCTTTGCAGACCTCGACAGCGATCTCAATGCATCTTTTGTGCTCATCATGGCTTAGGGTCGCGCTTTCCCCTGTCGTTCCGACGGGACAGACGGCATCTATGCCATGGGCGATCTGTCTTTTGATAAGACTTGCGTAAGTCGCTTCATCCAGGGTACCGTTTTTAAATGGTGTGATCAGTGCAGTCGTTGCTCCTGTAATATAGTTACTCATGTTACATCTTCCTATTACTAATTCTTTTTCAGTATCACAGTGGTTGAAAAATTGTGATCAAAATACTTATTAGCCGTATCTCTAATATCTTTGAGTGTAATTTTATCCAATTTCTCTTCATATTCAAGTAAGGGCTGAATATTTCCCTTGACATAGTAGTCACCATAGAGCCCGGCAACAGAACTTGAACTCTCCAGAGAGTAGATGAATTCCGCTTTGGTATTGATCTTGACCTTGTCCAGTTCTGCCTGGGTGACATCGCCGTTCTTGATCTTGTCAAGCTCTGCGAGTATCTCTTTTTCGACCTCTTCGACCGAGGCTGTAGGGGCACACATCGCCATGATGAGGAAAACTCCCGGGTCAGTCAGTTCCATATTGTACCCGTAGATCTGGTTGACCAGCTGTTTCTCATTGACCAGTGTTTTTTCAAAGCGGGAACTTTTGCCTGCACTTAAAATGTGGCTGATAGCAGAAAGCGCTACCTGGTCATCATGTTCATAGTTGGGGATGGCATAGGCGATCGCCAGGGTATCAACCTTGTTGCTCTCTTTGTGCAGTACTGCCCTTTTGGCACCGTCCACTTTGGGTTCCACAGCGGTCACCTTCGGTATCTCGCGCTTGTTCTCAATATGGCCGAAATAGTTGTCCGCTTCCTTGAATACCTCTTCCGGTGTAATGTCTCCCGCAACGACCAGAATGGCGTTGCTTGGCTGATAGTAGCGCTGGTAGAACTCTCTGATATCTTCTATCTTCCATGCAAGGATGTCTTCCATGAAACCGATAGGCAGCCAGTGGTAGGGGTGATAGGTGTAGTGTGTGTTGAAGGTACGGAAGTAGAGGTAGCCCATGGGATTGTTGTCCGTTCTCAGACGTCTCTCTTCTGCCACGACATCACGCTCCTTCTGGAACTCCTCATCGGTGAGTTTCAGGTTATGCATCAGTTCAGAGAAGAGATCAAGGCTCAGTGCAAGGTTTTTCGATGCCGTTTTGATGAAGTAGTGTGTTTTGTCAAATCCGGTCGCTGCATTGTTCACGCCGCCGCGGCTTTTGACGATCGTATCGAACTCGCCCTCTTTGAGCTTCTCGGTGGATTTGAACGCAAGGTGTTCCAGCATATGGGCCATACCGCTTTTGCCCAGGATCTCGTTCCTGCTTCCTACTTTGTAGTAGATATCTGTGGTGATGACACCTGAATCGTTATCCATAGGTATGACAACGATCTGCATACCGTTCTTGAGTGTTTTGGTAAAATGTTCCGGCAATGAATTGGCCATTGATACTCCTGTTGTCAAAAATAGTGTTATCACTATTTTTTTTAGTGATGAGTGATGAGTGATGAGTGATGAGTAATGGTGCATCTTGCTTTGCAAGACATTTTTAGAAAAAAACATAAGCTTTTTGAAAAAAAGCATACAGTTATTCTTCATTTCTCGTTTCTCATTCCTCATTGTTCTTCCAATCTACTCCGATGGCTTCGCTGATATGCTTATATCCATCTTTTTGTAAGAGCTTGATTAAACCCTCATTGATCTCTTTGATCAGCGCAGGACCTCTGTAGACCAGCATACTGTAGACCTGTACCAAAGAAGCCCCGGCCCTGATACGCCTGTAGGCCTCCTCGGCTGAGTCTATACCTCCTACAGAGATGAGCAGCGTCTTGCCGTAGAGCTCTTTGCCCAGGGCTTTGAAAAGCTGGTAGGATTTTTCCGTAAGCAGGGCCCCTGAGATACCTCCGAAGTCTTTGGCGTGGGGGGTCAAAGAGTAGTCTATGGTGGTATTGGTGGCGATGATACCCGCTGCGCCGGCTTCTACTGCGGTCTTGCAAAGGGCAATGGCAGCTTCGGGTTCCATATCCGGAGCGATCTTGAGCAGCACCGGCTGGGTCGTGATCTCTTTTGCCATAGCGAAGATGGCCTTGATGAAGGACTCGTTCTGCAGGTCTCTCAGTCCCGGTGTGTTGGGGGAAGAGATGTTGATGACGATGTAGTCCCCATACGCCTTGAATGCCTTGAAAAGTGTTTCATAATCGTCCAGGGCATCGCTTTCCGGCGTGAGCTTGTTCTTTCCGATGTTGATACCGATAGGGTAGTCAAAAAAGTAGAGGTCCTTCAGGCGCTGCACCATGTAGTGGCTGCCCTTGTTGTTAAAACCCATGGCATTCTGTATGGAGTTGTCTTCTATCAGCCTGAAGAGTCTGGGTTTTGCATTCCCGCTTTGGGGACGCGGCGTCACGGTACCGATCTCTGTAAACCCGAAACCCATCGTAGGCATGGCGGTGATGTATTGACCGTTCTTGTCAAAGCCTGCCCCGAGGCCTACAGGGTTTTGAAAAGTACGCCCGAAGATCTCCTGCTGAAGCATGGGGTGGGTGACAAAGTTCCTGTTCTTGACCAAACGCAAAAGTGTCGGACAGTGGGAGATCGTCCTGAGTCCGAGACCCGCGATCGTGTGTGCGGTCTCAGGCTCAAGTTTAAAAAGTATTTTTTTGAGGTTCTGGTAAGAAAAAAGTGACAAAATCTACTCCATAATTGATAGTAGGCCTATTATAGCAAAATAATCAAAAAAAGTAATGTAGAGAGAGGTTCGCACCCTGCATGGACTCGATCTGGTCCAGTCCTGATACATCGTAGTAATGGTAGGAAAGGTCTACATCGATCCTGTCGGTGGCATAGAGCAGAAATCCCAGATTTCCGCCATAAAAATAGCCGCTATTGTCCGAAACAGCGTCCTTGTCATAATGAAGATATCCCAGCGTGGCTCCCAGATAGGGTCTGACCTTGGGTGTCCCGAACAGCTCATCGAGCAGTATCTTATCTATCTCCACGGAAAAACTTTGAAGTGCCGAGTTGCCTGAGAAGGTGAACATTGTACGCCAATCCAGTGTCTGTTTACCGTAGCGTATCCCCAGAACGGTTTCGTTCTCTCCTGATGTTTGGATGTCGGAGTTAAGATCTATCGAATGGGTGGTCAGGGTCGCTCCCATAAAAGGGAACGCTTCGTTCTCCTGCTGTGCAGAGAGCAGGGTACATACCAAGGTAAAGAGCAGGATGGATCTTGACATGCTATAAATTCCTTGAGAGTTTTTGATAGACGGGACACGTTTCCAGCAGGGCCTGATGGGTCCCCCTGCAGACGATCTCTCCCCCCTGAAAGACCAAAATGGTATCGGCATCTTCTATGGTGCTTAATCTGTGTGCCACGGTAAAGGTGATCATCTCCGGTTTGAGTTCATGCAGCGCCTGTTGTATCAGGGCCTCGCTTTTGTTGTCCAGCGCAGATGTGGCTTCATCCAGGATAAGGATATCAGGGTTCTTGTAGAGCGCACGTGCCAGAGCGATACGCTGTCTCTGCCCGCCGGAGAGATTGCCGCCGCTCTCGGACAGCATCGTATGGATACCCTCATCGAGCTTGTTGATGAACTCCATCGCATGCGCTTTCTCCAATACTTCCGTGACACGTGCTTCGTCTATGGTCTCACCATAGGCCACATTGGCCGCAATGGTGTCATTGAAGATATAGATGCTTTGGGTCACATAAGATATCTTTCGGTGCAGAGAGGTGAGGCTGAACGCTTTGTGATCGGTACCGTTGATGAGAATTTCCCCCGAACTCGGATCATAAAAACGAACCAGCAGGTTGACGAGGGAACTTTTGCCCGCACCGCTGTCACCGACCAATGCGATGGATTCTCCCTTCTTGGCCTGGAGTGTGATGTGTTTCAGGGCAGGGGTGTCACCGTACTCGAGAGAGACATTTTCAAAGGTGATCATCTCTATGGTATCGGTGAGCTCCTGCTCCCCTGCTATGATGTTCGGCTGCATGTCAAGCAGTTCATGCATCCGCGTGTTGGCAGTGATCGCATCCTGTGCTTTATTGTAAAGAGAGGAGAGACGTTTTACCGGGTCGTAGAGCATGAAAAGTGCTGTAGCGAAAGCGAAAAAGGAGCCTACGGTCATGTGTCCGTCTATGACCTCCTTGCCGCCGATATAGATGACGATACCTATCGCCACTGCTCCCAATGTCTCCATCACCGGAGAGGTGAGGGCATTGGTCTTTACCTGTTTCATCAGAAACCTGAAGACATTCTGGTTGTCTTTTGCAAAACGTTCCTGTTCATACTTCTGGCTGGAGTGGGATTTGATCACTTCGATGTTGGAGAGGATCTCATTGAGCCTGGTGGTCATGTCTGCCGTACTCTCCTGGGAAAGTTTGGAGTATTTGCGCATTTTGTTGGCAAGTTTGGTGAGGGGGAATATGGCCAGTGGCATGATCACCAAAAAATAAAAGGCGAGTTTGGGGCTTTGAAAGATCACATACCCGGTCAATGCAACAATGATCATCGTTTCCCGGATCAGATCGGGAATGATATTGGCCACGACCATCTGGATGCGCGCGATGTCATTGGTGACACGGGAAAGTATCTCTCCCGAATGGGTCCTTCTGAAAAATGCCATATCGAGGTAGGTAAGATGCGATACCAGCTGGTCACGCAGTTTTCGCACGACATCCTGTCCGATGTAAGAGGTGTAGTAGGTCTGTATGTACTTCCCGATACCCTTGAGCGCAAAGACCCCGACCAGGAAAAAAGGCATCAGCAGCAGCATTTCCCTGTCCTTGTTGATGAAAACGTCATCGAGGACGGGCTTGATGAGCTGTGCGGTCCCCGCAGTACCGACCGCAACAGCGATCATCCCGAGTATGGCAAGCAAGAACTGTCTTTTATAGCCTGCAAGATAGGGGAGGTACTGTCTGAGGAGCTCTTTCATTATGCTTTTTCCCAGAGTGTACCGTCAGGGGTATCCATGATGGAGATCCCCAGGGCTGTAAGTTCGTCACGGATCGCATCGGAGCGTTCAAAGTTCTTCTCTTTTTTGGCTTCGCTTCGTTCAACGAGCAGGGCTTCTATCTGTGCTTTGAGGGCTTCATCGACACCGATCTGAAAATAAGAAAAAGGTTCTTTGCCGCCAAACCCGAGCAGGGTGTCAATGAACTCGATGTTCGCCAGCGTCTCTTTTTTGAGCGCCTTGTTTTTCGGATCATTGTCCAAAGCATCATTGGCAGCGGCCACCATCTCATCTATCACCGCAAGGGCGATCGAGATGTTCAGGTCATCTGCCATCGCATCAAGCAGTGCCTGTTTGAAGCTCTTGCTGACCGCAGAACCCTTGCCCGGAGTGACACGTTTTTTCAGCCGATAGAGCCTGTCCAGCCTTTTTTTGGCGGTCAGCAGGTCCTCTTCATTGAAGTTGAAGTCGTTTCTGTAGTGTACGGAGTTGAGGTAGTAGCGCAGCACCTCCCCGTCATAGACCTTCAGCGCATCCTTCAGAAAGAAGCTGTTGCCCAGCGATTTGCTCATCTTTTCACCGTTTATCTGCACGAAACCGTTATGCATCCAGTACTTTGCCAGTTCATGGCCCGTAGCACAGCGGCTCTGGGCCGCTTCATTCTCGTGGTGGGGGAAGAGCAGGTCCGCCCCGCCTGCATGAATGTCTATGCTGTACGCCTGCGTACCGTGTGTATGGGCAAAATGCTTTTCGATCATTGCTGAACATTCGATGTGCCAGCCAGGGCGGCCCGAAGAGAAGGGTGCTTCAAAGCAGATATCCTCGTCTCCCTTGCAGGCTTTCCAGAGTGCGAAGTCCTTCGGGTTTCTTTTTTCGCTTGTGTGTGCCACACGGCTCTGGTTGTCCTCATCTTCGCCTACCCGGTGCGATATCTCTCCATAGTGGGGATCTTTGCTGGTATCGAAGTAGACATCACCGGAAGAGGTGACATAGGCGATGTCCTTGTCGATCAGTGTCTGGATCATCGCTTCTATGGCCTGAAGGGACTCCGTGGCCTTCGGTTCGATGTCGGGACGCTCGATGCCAAGCGCAGCCATCTCTTCAAGGTAGCGGGCGATGTAAAAAGAGGTGAGCTCCTCCATGCTTTTGCCTGTCTCTTCCACCTTTTTGATGATCTTGTCATCGATGTCGGTAAAGTTCTTGCCCAGTGTGACCTTGTAGCCAAGGGCTTTGAGCGTGCGGGAGAGGAGGTCAAAAGCAAGGCTGCTTCGTGCATGGCCCAGGTGGGCATCATCATAGACGGTAGGACCGCAGACATATATACTTGCTTCCCCTTCACGGATGGGTTCAAAAAGAAGTTTGGTTTTTTGTACGCTGTCATAAATGTACATGATAATCGCCGGACCTTTGTGTGTAGTGTGCTGTGATTATAACCTAAAGTTGATTAGAGGAGATACGCCTGCCCGTGCAAACTCATCGTATCAGACCCAGCAGCAGGAGATTGACCTGGTACAGCAGAAGTGAAAGCACCGCCAGGGTCAGGAGGAGATACAGCGCCTTTTTTGACCTGATGATATCGAGAAATCTCTCTGTGCCCACTTCTTTGACGGTCAGGATGAAAAGCACCCATCCCCCGATACTCCCTGCCAATGCAAGCCCGGAAGCACCAAGCGGATGCATCAGTATCAGCGATCCTGTTACCGAGGCGACAAGGGAGTAGACCGCGATCTTGGCCGCCTTGCGGTGTCTGTGCGAGGCATAGAGGAAAAGAGAAAAGAGCTTTGCCAGCCCGAAAGGAAGCAGCCCTATCATGTACATTTGAAGCACCCTTACGGTTTCGAGTGTTTGAATTTCTGTGAACTTTCCTCTTTCAAAGAGCAGCCAGACAATGGGTTCGGCGAGCAAAATACCCCCGACCATCGAAGCACCCAGCAAAAAGGAAAGGAGCCAGAAGGCCTGGTTCAGGTTTTTATAGGCCTCTGTCTCATTTTTGTTCTTCAGCGCTTTGGAAACAGCCGGGAAAAGCACGGTGGCGGTGGCGATGGCGATGATGGCAAGCGGAAGCTGGAAGATGCGGTTGGCGTAAAAGAGGTAAGAGACCGAACCTGTGATCAGGAATGTTGCCAGAAGCGTGTCTATAAAGGCTGAGATCTGAGGGGTGGAGTTCCCTAGTATTCCGGGCAAAAAGAGAGACTGGAAGTGTTTTTTCTCTTCCTCGACATCTTTGCTCTTTCTGTATTTCCACCCGCCTACAAGGATCTTGTGCAGGTTAAGATGGTTCAGGGTGAGAACATGGGCTACTATCTGCAAAAGTCCGCCGATCAGCACGGAAAAACTGAGCGCATAGGCTACGGTCTTGGGATCCTCTTTCATGTAGAGGTAGAGCGCTGCGATCATGGCGATGTTGAGCAGGGCAGTGGACATCGCGGTGGTGGCAAAATGGTTCTTGTACTGCAAAAGCGTGGCCAGGAACGTCACGATGAAGATGAGGTCCAGGTACCAGAAGTTTATCGCGGTCAGTGGTGCTGTCTGGGAGATCAGTTCACTGTCCCATCCCAGGGCCAGCAGTTTCGTGATGGGTTCGGGAAAAAAGGTGATCAGCAGGGAAAATGCCGTCAAAAAGAGCAGAAACCGCAAAAAGATCGCAGTGGCAAAGACACCTTTATGCCTGCTGGCCACAAAAGAGGGCATAAATGCCTGTGTAAAGGCGCCCTCGGCAAAGATACGACGGAAAAGGTTAGGCAGTTTGAAGGCGACAAAGAACATATCCGACCACA
>NZ_DATCSP010000042.1:0-3479 GCF_036568385.1 Sulfurovum sp.
GCCTTTCATTCTCTTTTTTCAGACCGTAAGGGGCTTTGTTTCCCTCTTTGAGCGTCGGCTTTTCAACTTTCTCCTCAACATCATTTTCCAAAAGTATATAGAGTGTATCCTTGCCGTTTTCCTGCACTGTTTCTGTCGGTAGCTGACCGGATTTCGTCATTTTTACCACATCGAATATGCTTAGCTTGTGTTTTGCCGCATATTCCTTGATCGTTATCTTTTCCATGATGCTCCTACACATTTAATTTACTTTTATCCGGTATAATAAAACAAATTATATAAGGATAACAGCATGTACATTAAAAAACTTAACCCCATGATACTATGGGTTCTCATATCTCTTTCTCTCACTCAGCTTTCCGTAGCAAAATCCGCTACTGTGATCGATGCGGAAGTGGAGACAGCTATCAAAAAGTTTCAAAAGGAAGTGACCGGCGGCGCGGAGTTTCTCTCGAAAGTAAAAGGCTATCTTGTCTTCCCTTCTGTGATCAAAGGCGGGTTTATCGTAGGCGGTGAGTATGGAGAAGGTGCACTCCGTGTCAATGGGGTCACCAAACATTATTACAGTATCACCTCTGCATCGCTCGGATATCAGATAGGTGTACAGAAACATACGGTACTCATCGCCTTTTTATCCGAAGCAGCACTGAATAATTTCATCAGAAGTAATGGATGGGAAGCAGGCGTAGATGGTTCGATCACAGTGTCAGACTGGGGAAAAAGCAAAGATATCACTTCTATGAGCTATGAAAAGCCTATTGTTGCATTTATCTATGGAGAAGAAGGTCTGATGGCGGGTGTCAGCATAGAGGGTACAAAATTTCAAAGAATTCTTCCTAATTAAACCTCTCTTTGTAGCCGCACTTCTGGCAAAATGATGATCCTATGACCGCATGTAGGGCAAAGCCCTACATGCTTACGCTAACACTAGGTTTTTCTCAGCGAAAGGCTCACGTAACTGCTTACGTATTGAATCTCTCTTTGTAGCTGCACTTCTGGCAAAGCTCCTCTATGGCTTTGCCCTCTTTAAATCCTTCCAGCATAGTGACTGCGCGCTTTGAAGTGAGGACCTCCTCCAGTGTAGACGTATGCAGGTCTCCAAGCTCTATCACCCCGTCACAATCCAGGCAGCAGGGAACCACTTTCCCATTGGCCAGCACTGCCACATGGGACTGAAGCCCCTGGCAGGTACCGTCCCCATAGATCTGATTCTGTAGGGAAGGCCACTCAAAGTAGTTATCAAAATGGACCAGGACCTTAGAGGCCAAACGCAGTGACCTGGGCCGCTCCTGATAAATGGTCTGTAGGTCAAGTTCCGTGCCAAAGTCAGAAGAGAGCTTTTTAAAGAGTGTTTCATTAAAAGCACGCTCACTCATGGCTTCATCCAGATTCCACACACGCAGGTTGATGAACAGGTCCTCTGCTCTTTGCTGCTTTGCGTGACACAAAGCAAGTATCGGACCGATATACTGTTCGAATGTCAGTGAGGTATCATTTTTGTTGAAACTGTTCAGTGAGATATTGATCTGCTTGACACAGGGATGGAACAGGGTGTCATACCCGTGTTTTTTTAAGAAATACCCGCTGGTGGTCAACATGGCTTTCAGACCATGTTTATGCAGGATATCCAGATAGGCATGAAGATTTGACAAGGTGAGAGGATCGCCTACCACGTGACAGGCAACCTCTTTGGTATACGCTTTGGCCTGCATCACGATGGATTCAAAAAAATCCAGCTCCATCTCTTTGGTGGGTAACGCTTTAGTCGGGCAGAAGCTGCAGGAAAGCCCGCATACGTTCGTCAGTTCTATGTAGATACGGTAAAATTTCATTGCTGTCTATTTCATACAGGCTGAAAGGTCGGTCAGTTTTTTTGCACGATTGACACATGGCATACGTGATTGCAGATAGATGACCTCATCTTCCAAGATATCGAGCAGTCTGTTTTTCTGTGCCTCGTCCCAAACCGTGATGGCCTCACCCTCTTCTATGCCAAGTTTTTTCTTCATATTCATATAGGGTTCCATACATTGGTTTGCTCTCACCGGGTCTTCCGCTGTCTGCAGACACTCACGGCTTTTCTTCATCGATCTTAAGAGTTTAGGCAACATCTTCTTCTGCTTTTTATAGATATCTTTTGCCACCTGATGAACAAATTTTTTTCTCTCTTCATCTGTCACAGTATTGAGTCCGTCACTGATATTGTGATCGGGGATATCATAGGTTTTAACGTTTAATATCTTACAAGGGTTTTCAATCTTAAGTACATTCTTGGTTTTGATATTGTTTTTAAGCAGTGCAAACTCCTGCACAGGATAATCAGGTACTTGACACTCCACATCCGATGTATTGGTATCAAAGACTGCTTTCGTGGCAACTTTTAAATAGGAAATATCATACAGCGTAGATTCCAGCTTAAGCACAACATTTTTATAAATACACTTCTTTATACTTGGACCTACCCATACATCACACACGATGCCGGCAACACTTTCATGACCTTTATGCTCCAGGAAAGCCGTTTCGTCATAGTTTATAGTCTCACTCGCTGCTTTTTTTCGCTGCATCACTTGTTCATTCTCATAATCAACGGTGATCACTGTATCCTTGGTATACTTCTCAAGCCTTTGCAGATCCTGTTTATGCCGTATGGCTCCTGTGGTCAGTACGACACCGCTCTCTTCTTCCATCCTAATGTCACCCCAGTCTCTGAAGCGTAATGTTACATTGCCACTTATACTTAAATTGGTCTCCGGCGTAAGTTCTGTTCCGCCACTGATCTCATAAGTGACCATACCTGATTCTATATCGAAAGGATGTGTTCTCGCTTCGGCATGAAGCAATGAAACACTTCCCAGAGATAAAGAGAGTACGATCGTTTTCATGTAATCACATAGTCTCATACATTTCCTTGTCTTGGCTAAATAATTGTCGGCATATTGTAGCATAATTAAAAGCTATAAAAGATATCTATAAATATGAACCAGGTCACTCTTTATCTCCTGCACCTTATCTGCATTTAAAACAGCCCTTTTGAAAATGCAAACCCGAAACTCATTCTTGTGACACTCTTGTCATAATCGATCAAACTCTCACCATAGCCGTTGAAGAGTTTGACATACCAGAATGTATTCTCTGAATTATAAAACGGTGCAGTATAGTCAAGCTGAATGGAGCCTTTGTTCTCATCAAGATCAAAGTTATTCCGCAAGAGCAGGTTAAACTGGTGTTCTCCGTACAAATACTGCAGCTCTATTTCCCCGTATCCAAGATAATCAGTGATGTCAGGGTTGTCATCACCGGAAGCATCAGGATCAGTTCCCTCGTAGAAGGCATCTCTTTTCCTGTTTTCAGGCAGCCTGTACCATCCTTCGACCCTCATGAACAGGGAATCCCACTGCCACAAGGTGGATAAAAAGAGTCTGTTCCATGATCTGGAAGCATACCCCTCTTCTCCGTTGGACTGATGTTTATAGCCG
>NZ_DATCSP010000043.1:0-3642 GCF_036568385.1 Sulfurovum sp.
ATCCGGAAACTCTTTGGAGAGTTTCTCCTTGGCATACTTCTGCAGCTCTTCAGAAATATCCATCGCATTCCCTTCCGCTCCTTTGGAAAGCACAAGCGTGATATTGGTACGTCCGTTGAAAGTGGAAAGCGTTGTATCCTGGGGGTATGAGATCTCGACATTGGCAACGTCGCCCAGTCTGACCTGTTTATCTCCTATCTTGACGAGCGAAGCTTCCCACTCCTCTTTGGTCTCTTTCCCGTTCACCGTAGAGACGAATATATAATTCCCCCCTTCTTCTATGTCCCCGATAGGATAGATATAGGAGAGTTTGGAAACCGCCGAGACAATGGCGGCAGGGTCCAGGCCGTAAGCCCTGACAGCCTCTTCATTGATCTGGACAGAGACTTCCTGGTCCGAATCACCGTAGATCTGTATCTCGCTTACATAGGGGTTTCTCAGCAGCCTGGTCTTCACCTCTTTGGCCACTTCGATCAATGCACCTTTGTCCATACGTTCGGAGGAGAGGGAAAGCCTGATCAGCGGTCTGTTGTGTATCAGCAGCTCAGCAGTCGGTTCGATCATATCTGCGGGGAGGTATTGTCTGCTTCGGGCTATGGCATCTTTGGCTTTATTGAGCGCATCTATCTTGTCTGCACCGTTGTCAAGCTCCAGAACGATAGAAAAAGAACCGGATTTGATCACCGTTTCTATCTTTTCTATCCCCTGTATGTTTCCCAGTTCGTCTTCGATGTCACGAACGGCCATCTTGTCAAGATTATCCGCAGAGGCACCCGCATAACTTCCATTGATGGCTATCTTGTCCAGAGCGATCTCAGGGAAAAGCTCTTTGGGGATCGTAGAGTAGGCATTGATCCCGAGAAAAAGAATGAAGACAAGCAGTACATAATTAAGACTTTTATTCTTTATAAAGTAGTGGATGATCTTCATCATGATGGGTCCTTGTCAAAAGTCTTGGTATGCATGCTGTGTAAAATTATAGCCTTGTTTTATGAGAGTTTCTTCAAATATTCCGAAAGGATAAAGATCATCGTCCCGTTCACACGGCCCTGAATGTGTGTCGGATCGCCCGGCACCATACGAATGTTCTTCACGGTCGTCCCCTGCTTGGCTGTAAACCCCGCACCCTTGACCACCAGATCTTTGATGATGCTCACAGAATCACCCTCTTCCAGGATCGTACCGTTTGCATCACGTGTAGGCTCCTGTGTCTCATTTTTCAACCCCTCTTCTGCCCATGCTCTGACATCGTCTTCCAGATAGAGCATATCGAGCTGGTCCTGTGCACCCAGCTGTGTCAAGAGCCTGAATGCCATCACCTGGACCGCAGGTTCTGTGCTCCACATACTGTCATGGAGACAGTTCCAGTGTTTTTCGTCGCTCATAGGGTCTTCTATGGATGCCGCGCACGTACTGCAGATCACGATCGCCTCGTCTCTGGGTGCTACCGTGTAGGCACTGAGCCCCTCTTCGGAACCACACAGTTCACACTTGCCGCCGCTTCTCTCCATCAATGCTTTATCTATACCCATTTTGTTCCTTTTACGATTTGATTGATGATATTTTATCGAAAACTTTATCTATTCAACGTGTAGGTCACGGTGGAAACCTTCACAAGTATCTCTTCGGGCGTGCCGTCAGCGATGATCTTTCCATGGTCCAGTACCAGAATACGGTCGGAAAGATGGTAGGAGACATCGGTATCATGGCTTACCATGATCGTGGTAGTACCGAAGGTCTTATGCAGCTTGCGTATCTCCTCCTGGAGCTTTGTACGCATCGCAGGGTCCAGGGCGGAAAGCGGTTCGTCCATCAGCAGAAGCTTGGGCCGCTTCATCATCGCACGGCAGAGACTGACCCTTTGCTTCTGCCCGCCGCTGAGACCTTTGACATTGCGCGGTGCCAGCCTGCTGAGCTCTGTCATTGCAAGCAGTTCGGATGCCAGTGTTCTGTCATCATTGACGAACAAAAGATTCTCTTCTACGCTCATGTTCTCAAACAGGGCGTAGTCCTGAAACACAAACCCTATCTCTCTTTGCTGCGGAGGAAGCATCTTCTGCTGCTTCAACCAGGTCAGGCCTTCCACCGTGATCGTGCCTTCTGCCTTCTCCAGCCCCGCCAGGACCCTCAGCAGCGTGGTTTTTCCCGAACCGCTTTCACCCATCAGAGCGATGAATTGACCTTCGGGTATCTCCAAATGCACATCCAGGTCCATGTCACCCCTGCTGCCGTGCAGTTTTTTATCTATGTCTATCTGTATCATCAGAGTATCCCTACTTTGCGCTGTGACTGGTTAAAGACATAGACGGCCAGAAGTACTGCAAAGCTCATCAATACCATCAGCGCACTGTAGATGTGTGCCTTGCCGTACTCCATCACCTCGACCATTTCGTAGATCGCCACTGAAGCCACTTTCGTCTCACCGGGAATGCTCCCCCCTACCATCAGTACCACACCGAATTCGCCGACCGTATGAGCAAATGTGATGATCAGTGCGGTGATCAGCGAAGGCTTGATGTTCGGCAGTGCCACCCTGAGAACCGTCTGAAGTCTGCTTTTTCCTGCCAGGTAGGATGCTTCGAGCATATGCTTGTTCAACGATTCAAATCCGCTTTGCAATGGCTGTACCATGAATGGCAGCGAGTAAAAACAGCTTGCCACGACCAGTCCTGTAAAAGAGAAGACCAGTTTCACCCCGAAAAGCGTTTCAAAAAATCCGCCAATGGCAGAGTTGGGAGAAAGCACCACCAGGATATAAAACCCCAATACGGAAGGAGGAAGTACGATGGGAAGTGCCGTGACCGCTTCCAGATAGGGTTTTATTCTACCGTGGGTCTGGGAGAGATACCAGGCCAAAGGCAGCGAAAGGATAAAGAGGATCAGTGTGGTGATCCCGGCCAGTTGGAACGACAGCAAAAAAGGGGCAAAATCCAAAGACGGCAGGTTCAATATCTCTTTCATCTACTCTACCCTGTATCCGTACTTTTTCAGTATCTCTTTGGCTTTTGGACTTAGCATAAAATCATAGAAGGCTTTGATCTCCGGATCATCCTTGCCTTTTTCAAGTATGACCATCCCCTGGTCGATAGGCGCATAGAGACTCTCATCGACATCACACCAGTGGATATCTTGCTTATACTGTGACATCTGCGGGCTGAAGAGCGATGACTTTGCTACCATCCCTATATCTGCCGCAGTGGTTGCATAGGCCACTGTTTGGGAAATGGACTCGCCGTACACAAACTTCTCTTTGACCGCATCATACACCTTGGCAGCTTTCAGAGCCTCAACCGCAGCGATGCCATAGGGTGCTGTTTGGGGATTTGCTATGGCGATCTTTTTGATCTCTTCGGAGCGCAGCAGTTTCATACCTGCTGTATAATCCCGCTCTTTTACCGATAAAAAAGCCAATGCCCCCTGTGCGTAGACCACCGGTTCGCTGACTGCCATTTTCTCACGGTAGAGTGCTTCAGGGTACTTCATATCGGCTGACATGAACAGACCATAGGGTGCCCCGTGTCTTATCTGTGCGGTGAGTTTTCCCGAACTTCCGAGGATCACCTGCACGTCTGTCTCCGGATGGATGGCCTTGAACTCTTTTTTTAATGCCTCTATCGCATAACTTACATTGGCTGCTACCGC
>NZ_DATCSP010000044.1:0-7242 GCF_036568385.1 Sulfurovum sp.
ATCGGGTGCGTTTTCATGTAAAAGTGTTTCTATTTCCCTTTTTACATCATCCACGTCAGGCTCCCTAATGTTTTAGTGATATAATACCCAAAAATAACTATGGATATATACAAATGGATTTGATACAAAAGGTACGCAATAAAGAAAGGCTGACGAGGGAAGAGGGGGAAGCGCTGTATGACTTGGACCTCTACACGCTTGGTGAGCTCGCTGATGCCATTCGTAAAGAGAAGTATGGCAACAAAAGTTATTTCAACATCAACCGTCATCTTAATCCTACGAACGTCTGCGCAGATATCTGTAAATTCTGTGCCTATTCTGCCAGTAGAAAAAACCCTAACCAGTACACCATGACCCATGAAGAGATCTTGGAGATCGTCAAGAACTCAGAGCGGCTGGGAGCCAAAGAGATACATATTGTTTCCGCACACAATCCGAACGTCGGAGTGGAATGGTATACCGGCGTATTCAGAAAAATCAAAGAGCAGTTCCCCGCTCTGCACATCAAAGCGATGACAGCTGCAGAGGTGGATTTTTTGACAAGGGAGTACGGTCTTTCCTATGATGAGGTACTGGACCTGATGATAGAGAGCGGTGTGGACTCGATGCCCGGAGGTGGTGCGGAGATCTTTGATGAAGAGGTACGCGAATATCTGTGCAAAGGCAAGGTCACTTCCGACCAGTGGCTGGAGATACACCAAAAATGGCATGAACGCGGCAGACAGAGCAACGCAACCATGCTGTTCGGGCATGTGGAGACAAGGGCACACCGCATAGACCATATGATAAGACTGCGCGATCTGCAAGACAAGACAGGCGGCTTCAATGCCTTTATCCCTTTGGTCTACCAAAGAGACAACAACTTCCTGAAAGTAACCGATTTCCCTTCCGGACAGGAGATCCTCAAAACCTATGCCATTTCACGTATTTTGCTTGACAACATTCCCCATATCAAAGCCTACTGGGTGACGGCATCGGTCAACCTGGCACTGATCGCTCAGGAGTTCGGCTGTGACGATCTGGACGGTACGATCGAAAAAGAGTCTATTCAGTCAGCAGCAGGTGCAAAGAGCAGCCAAGGCATGGATCTGAACGATTTTGTGGCACTGATCAAAAACTCCGGCTTTCAGCCGATAGAGCGGGACAGCCTTTATAATGAACTCAAAGCCTATTAGTATGGAAAAACGCTATTACCCCTACGAGGACTTTTTAGCCGATGCAAGATCTTTGACCCAAAAGATCGACTGGAAGTTCGACGCGATCATCGCGATCGCAAGAGGGGGACTCTCTTTGGCACAGCTGCTCGCAGAATACTATAATATCAGAGAAGTCTACAGCATCAATACGATCGGATATGAGGATACAGCAAAACTGGATTGCGTCAAGGTCTTTAACGTACCGGAGCTTCAAGACGCCAAAAATGTATTGATCGTCGATGACATTGTAGACAGCGGCGATACCCTGGAGGAAGTTTTAAGGGTACTGCATCAAGCCTACCCGGCTGTGAACTTTAAAACCGCTTCACTTTTTTATAAGAAAACTGCTAGAATAGCCCCAGACTGGTACGTTGACGAAGCAGATCAATGGATCGGGTTCTTTTGGACTGAAGACTTAAAATAGGAAGAGATCAAATGGTATTAATGATAGACAATTACGACAGTTTTACCTACAACATAGTACAGTACTGTAGAGAACTTGGTGCAGACCTGAAGGTCATACGTAATGATGAAATGACGATAGACGAGATCAAAGCATTGAATCCCGAAAAGATCATCCTATCTCCCGGACCTTCAACTCCGGACGATGCAGGGGTGACACTGGATGTGATCAGAGAATTTGCAGATACGACACCTATATTCGGTATCTGCCTGGGGCATCAGAGTATCGCACAGGCCTTTGGCGGAGAGGTGATAAGGGCCAAGAATATGATGCATGGAAAGACATCCCAGGTCGTAGTAGATAAAGAGACAGCTATTTTCAAAGCACTGCCAAAGGAGTTCAGAGCCACAAGGTATCATTCGTTAACAGTGAAAGAGGAAACACTTCCTGCATCGGTCATAGTCACCTCACACAGCAAAGATGACGGAGAGATCATGTCCCTGGAGATCAAAGACAAACCGATCTATGGTGTACAGTTTCACCCCGAATCCATTATGTCTGAGTATGGGCATGAGATGTTAGACAACTTTCTGAAACTCTAAGCGGTTTGGATGAAAAAACAGCATTTTGTTCTAGCCCTCTTCTTCTATGCTGCATCCGTTCTTTATTTGGCGTATACTACCCCTATCAGTCCTCATGAGGCAAAGATATTCTACACATCACACGATGTAGTGGGAACACTCATGAGATGGGGAAGTGAGATCGCTCCCGGATTTTTTGGATTAAGGCTTTTTTACCTTCTGTCCGGTTTTTTAACCATAGGACTTTTTTACCTGCTCAGCAGGCGACATTTTGCTACGTATGAAGATGCGTATCTTTCTACCTTCATTTTCATGTTCTTGCCAGGTATCATTACTGCTAGCGTTTTGGTCAATGTGGCGATCATTGTGTTACCATTGGTACTTCTTTTCGTGATACTTTACGAAAAGGGACACTTTTTTCTTCTGCCGCTTATCATGTTGGTCCTTTTTTTCATCCATGAAGCATCTATAGTCTTCTTTGCTTCCCTTCTGATCTATGCGGTGGCATATAAAGATAAAAAATTGTTTATTGCTTCGTTCGCGTTTCTTTTATCTTTTGTCTACCTGGCCAAGGGTATAGAGATCGGAGGCCGTCCCTCTGGCCATTTTGCAGAGATCTTCGGATTGTATGCCACGGTTTTTTCACCCTTGCTGTTTCTCTATTTCTTCTATGCCATGTATCGGATCTTGCTCAGAGAGAAAAAAACACTGATCTGGTACATATCGTTTACTGCATTGGCCTTCTCGTTACTCCTCTCCATCAGACAACGTGTTTCTATCACAGATTTCGCTCCCTATGTCATGATCGCCATTGTGCTTATGCTGGATGTGTTCAATCGCACCATCCGTGTACGTTTGCCACAGTTCCAGAAACTATATAAGCGCGGTTTCATAGCAGTACTGTCATTTTTGGCGTTCACTGTTTTCATTATAGTAGGGCACAAGTTACTGTTCGTGATATTGGATAACCCTAAAACACATTTCGCTTATCGTATCTATAAACCGTATTTTTTGGCGAATGAGTTAAGATCACAGGGGGTTGAGTGTTACGATGGTGCACACGGAAGTGAACGCTATCAATTAAAATATTATGAAATTCCTCCTTGTAGCGAAGAGTAAAAAAAAACCTATCAAATTGTTTCTAAAATACACAGTACTTGCTTTAAATTTTATAGTTTTAATAAGATAAACTAAAGTTAAAACTATCTTCTGCTAAGCTATCAAGAACTAAATTAAAGGAGAACTCGATGGCTCAAAAGGCGATTAGAGAGTATGACGCAAAGTCAATTCTAGCAAAACATTGGGATAAGTATTTCCCAAATTTTACTTATGCATATGAAACGGTACTGGTTCAAAACGGATCAGAACTGGCAGAAGCTGCAAAAGAGAAGACATGGTTGAACGAAAAGGCATTGGTGGCAAAACCAGATATGCTTTTTGGGAAAAGAGGTAAAAATGGTTTGGTGCTTTTCAAAGATGCTAAACCAGGTGATGTTTCATTAGCAAAAGCCATCAGCTGGATCGATGAAAAATCAAGCAAAGAGCAGGCAGTGTATTTCTCATTTGACGGCGATACACCTGCAGGTGAACCATCGGTTGATATGCTGACTCACTTTATCGTAGAGCCATTTACGCCGCATGCACAGGAAGAAGAGTATTATATCTCTGCAACATGTGTAGGAGATGACGATGTGCTTTATATGTCTGCTGAAGGTGGTATGGAAGTAGAAGAAGGTTGGGAAGAGAAAGTAACTGAAGTTGCTTTCAAGATCACTGACACTGAAGAAGAGATCGCTGAAAAGATCAGAGCAAATATTCCTGCTGATGTTGCGGATAAAGACAAACCAGCCTTTGCTGAATTCGCGATCGGTTTCTTCAAAGCTTACAGAGAATTAAACTTCGCCTACCTTGAGATCAACCCGTTCGTAATGCAAGGGAATAAGATCGAGCTTCTTGATATGGTTGCAAAACTGGATGACACTGCCGGATTCATGATGGTAGAGCAGTGGGGTGATGTCGAGTACCCGACTGCATTCGGTATGGAAGAGAAGTCTCCGGAAGTATTGGCGGTAGAAGAAGCGGATGCGAAGACAGGTGCTTCATTGAAGTTGACACTCCTTAAACCAGATGCACGTATCTGGACCATGGTTGCCGGCGGTGGTGCTTCAGTGGTTTACGCAGATACGATCGCTGACCTTGCTGGTATTGAAGATCTTGCGAACTATGGTGAGTACTCAGGTGGACCGACAACGGGTGAGACGAAGTTCTATGCAGAAACACTTCTTGATCTTATGACAAGAAAAAAAGATCCAAAAGGCAGAGACAAGATCCTTATCATCGGTGGGGCGATCGCTAACTTTACCGATGTTGCCAAAACATTTACAGGTATCATCCAGGCATTTGAAGAGTATGCAGACAAGATGAAAGAAGTGGGTGTGAAGATCTATGTGAGACGTGGTGGACCAAACTACGAAAAAGGTCTTAAAGATATTAAAGAAGCAGCAGACAGACTTGGTCTTTGGATCGATGTATACGGACCAGAGACACACGTAACGGATATCGTTAGAATGGCAGTAGAGGCATAAGGAGAGAAGATGGCACAATTATTTACTAGAGATACACAGGCTATTTTTTGGAACAACAATACAACAGCGATCCAAAGAATGTTAGACTATGACTATACGATCAAAAGAGAAAAACCTTCGGTAGCAGCGATCGTTGCTCCAACAGCATCCGGAAAATTCGAGAAATTCTTCTATGGTGCAGATGAAGTGATGATCCCTACTTATAAAAGTACGGCAGAAGCAAAAGCAGCTCAGCCACAGGCGGATGTACTTTTGAACTTTGCATCATTCAGAACAGCGTATGATGTGACTATGGAAGCATTGAATATCGGTGGATTTAAAACTATTATGATCACAGCAGAAGGTATCCCTGAGAGACTTGCACGTGGTATGAATCAAGCTGCACGTGATGCAGGTGTGACCGTGATCGGACCAGCTACTGTCGGCGGTATCGTTCCTGGTGCATTCAAGATCGCTAACGTGGGTGGTACGATCGAAAACATCGTGAACTCTAAACTTCACAGAGCGGGATCATGTGGTCTTGTAACAAGATCAGGTGGTCTTTTCAATGAACTTTCAAATATCATCGCGATCAATGCTGATGGTATCGCAGAGGGTGTTGCGATCGGTGGAGACAGATTCGTTGGTTCCGTATTTATCGATAACCTTCTTAGAATGGAAGAGAACCCGAATGTAAAATACATGATCCTTCTTGGTGAAGTCGGTGGTACAGAAGAGTACAAAGTGATCGATGCGGTTAAATCAGGCAAGATCAAAAAACCTATCATCGCTTGGTGTATCGGTACGATCGCTAAATATTATGACTCAGGTGTTCAGTTCGGTCATGCGGGTGCATCTGCGAATGCTGAGCGTGAAACAGCTGAAGCGAAGAACAAAGCGATGGCTGAAGCGGGTATCCATGTACCGGCAACATTCAACGACCTTCCTGCAAAGATCAAAGAGGTATATGAATCTCTTAACATCCCTGCGATCCCTGAGCCAGAGATCAATGTAGTGCCAAAAGTAAGAAGAAGCAAGCAGTTCATCTGTACGATCTCGGATGACAGAGGTGATGAAGCTACCTACGCTGGATTCCCGATCTCTTCAGTGGCAACACCTGATACAGGTAAAGGAATCGGTGATGTGGTATCGCTTCTATGGTTCAAAAAACAGTATCCGAAATGGGCGACAGACTTTATCGAGACTGTCATGAAAACGGTTGCGGATCACGGTCCGGCGGTATCGGGTGCACACAATGCCAAAGTAACGGCAAGAGCAGGTAAATCAGTGGTTGAGTCATTGGTAACGGGTCTTCTTACGATCGGTCCAAGATTCGGTGGTGCGATTGATGGTGCTGCACAGTACTTCAAGCATGCGGATGACAACAACATGACGCCTAAAGAGTTCTTGAACTATATGAAAGGCGAGGGTGTGCCAATTCCAGGAATTGGTCACAGAATCAAATCTCTGAAAAACCCTGACCTGAGAGTGAAAGGTTTGATGGATTATGCAGCTAAGCATTTCCCGGCTACACCTCTTCTTGACTATGCAAGAACCGTTGAAGCATTAACAACCTCTAAAAAAGAGAACCTGATCCTTAACGTGGACGGTACGATCGGTATCCTTATGGTCGATATGTGGAGAGCACTTGGGTATTCTGAGGAAGAGATCAATGAGTTTATCGCTTCAGGTACACTCAACGCATTCTTCATCGTAGGTAGATCCATCGGATTCATCGGACATATTCTTGATGAGAAGAGACTTGCTATGCCTATGTATAGACACCCAATGGATGACATTCTTTATGATGTCCAAATGGCAGAAAAGATCTAATTTTTCTTGCTTGACAGCAAATTCGACTGAACGGACCTTGTTTCGTTCGGTCATCTCCTATGCAGTAGGATCTTCCCCTATATAAATCCCTGTGATCCCGGTTTACGCTCATTCAAAACAAGTTTCACTTCCTTGTCTATGAGTTTAATCCCCATGAATTTTTTCGCTACATTATTTTACAGGTCATCATAGATCTATTTGAGGTCTTTCATTCTCTTCCGTATAGTGATACCGTTTAGATACAAAAACATTTATGCATCTTTTCTTCTAAAAATACCGGGATTTTTTTGCTTTTTTCTCACTTCATTATCCTAAATATTTATATTATATAAATAACGCTATAGCCCTAAATTATATGAATCTGTTTTCAGAATTCTTGTACCAAAGTACTGCAGGGCTCTGAAAGAAAAATGGGCCTTAATAAGCTGATTTTTAGGAGATTTTACCTATATAATGTAAGTGAATAATTTTTTTCAACAAATTTAAGATATTTCGCGAAAAATCCTTGACAAGGAAGAAGTTCAGTGCTATAATACGCGTCCACAAACACAGAGACCTTAACCGAGTTGGTTGAGAGAGTGAGAGTGAGTGATCTTTGACAACCAAATATAAGTAAACAAATCAACGTCTATTTGAGTTTTAATTTTACCAATTTTTAGAAAATT
>NZ_DATCSP010000045.1:0-4411 GCF_036568385.1 Sulfurovum sp.
CCGCAGTGGGAGCATCTCATCCAGACCTATGATGATGCGATCGCAGCAGTACCGGGTCTAGACCAGAAACCCTACCGTACGCAGGACAGAAACAGAGAGAGCATCAAACCGGAGATCGATCCGGAAAAGTATCACTTTGAAAATGAACCCGATACGGATTTTGTGCTCGATGCCAACAGAAAATGGGCGGAAGGGATCCGTGACAAATGGCAGCACATCGGTGAAGCCGGAGGCTTCAATGCCTATCCTGTCATTCGCGGAAAGACGGTAGAAGAGGGGAAGACCGTCGAAGTGATCGATAAGTCGCAATACCACGAAAACAAACGTGTGGGCCACTATGTGGAAGCAACGCCGGAAGAGATGAAAGCCGCCATCGCCACGGCGAAATCTGATCCGGACGGCTGGAGAGAGCTCACGCCGCAGGAGAGACAGAAAAAGCTGATGGATGTCGCACATCAGATCAGGATAGCCAGAGCGGACCTGATAGGGGTGGCAGCGGCAGAAGTGGGCAAGGTCTTCACTGAGACCGATGTAGAGGTGAGTGAAGCGATCGACTTTGCCAATTTCTATCCCTACAGTGTTGCAAAGATCTCCGGACTGACAGGGATAGAAGCGAAAGGCAGAGGCGTCGGTCTGGTGATCAGTCCATGGAACTTTCCCATAGCTATACCGGTAGGAGGCATCGCCGCCTCACTCGCTGCGGGAAATACGGTCATCCTCAAACCTGCAGAAGATTCGGTACTCTGCGGCTACAGGCTCTGCCAGTGTTTCTGGGATGCGGGTATCAGTAAAAATACGCTGCAGTTCGTTCCGGGACGCGGTTCTGAGGTCGGTGAGCATATGATCCCCAGCAAAGATATTGATTTTACTATCTTCACAGGGGGCGAAGAGACCGCCTACAAGATCATCAAAGCGCGGCCCGATATCCATCTGAGTGCAGAGACCGGGGGTAAAGATGCCACCATCGTGACAGCCATGGCAGACCGTGACCAGGCTCTCGGCAACGTGATGGCATCCGCTTTCCATAATTCGGGACAGAAATGTTCGGCCACCTCTTTGCTTGTGCTGGAAAAAGAGCTCTTTGATGACGAAAGCTACAAAATGCAGATCAAAGAGGCGGCCGAGTCCATGCAGACCGGCTCGGTATGGGATTTCAACAACAGGATCGGCACACTTTCCAGCAAACCCACAGGCAAACTCGAAAGATCTCTGGGTTATCTGGATGAGGGGGAAACGTGGCTGGTCAAACCCGATTACGCGGATAGAGGGAATCCCTACATGTTGAAGCCATCGGTCAGATGGGGAACGAAAAGCGGGGATTTCTGCCATATGAACGAGCTCTTCGGTCCGGTACTCAGTGTGATGCGGGCAGAAAACCTTGACCATGCGATAGAGATCGTCAACAGTACAGGCTACGGCCTTACTTCCGGACTGGAATCACTTGATAAAAGAGAGCAGGACAAGTGGAAAGAGGAGATCATCGCAGGGAACCTCTATATCAACCGTGGAACGACAGGTGCCATCGTATTGCGTCAACCCTTCGGAGGGATGAGAAAATCGGCCATCGGAAGCGGTAAAAAAGCAGGCGGTTTCAACTATGTCAGCCAATTCATGGATATCTCCTACCATGAGACGAACCTCTATGAGTCCTGTTCGACGAACTTCATTGACCATATGAGGGTGATGCTTACGAGAGACACGGTTTTCCATGACGAGTGTGAAGTAGCACTGCGGTACATCTGTCACTTTGCACACTGGCATGAGGTAGAGTTCCTGAAAGAACACGACTATACGCATATTAGGGGTGAGTCCAACATCATCCGCTATCTGCCTGTCAAAGATGTGCTTTTAAGGCTGGAAGAGGGCGATAAGCTCGAAGAGATCCTTACAACGATCATGGCGGTCAAGATGGTCGGTGCGAATATCCATGTCTCGCTGCCCGAACACTCCAGGCAGGCTGAATTTCTGTGGCTGGAGTCCAAGCAGGCGAGTTTCATTGGAGAGAATGATCACATCACCCGCGACTCTGAAGAGGCGCTCATCAAACTGATACCTGCATATCAGAGGGTACGGTTCCTGCATCCGGAGAATGTCTCCCAGAACATTTTTGAAAGTGTGGCAGACCAGGCGATCTATATTGCCAGAGACCCTTTTGTGTCACATGGACGTATCGAGCTGATGCACTATTTTATAGAACAGAGTATCTCCAACAGCTACCACAGATACGGAAACCTCGGTATCCAGGGACTGCATTTGGAAGAAATGTAGTCTGACGGATAAAACTTAGAACATAGAAAAAGGATAAAATGAAAATGGACAGGATCGTAATAAAGGTCGGTAGTGCAGTATTGACAGAAAAGAATGAGATCGCAAAAGACAGGATGATGAATCTTGTCTATCTTATATCAAAGCTGAGATCAAAATATGAAGTCGTACTTGTATCATCAGGAGCTGTAGCAGCGGGCTACTCAGCACTGCAGCTGGATAAAACAAAACAGATCGGTAAAAAAGCGATCGCAGCGGCCGGTCAGCCGATACTGATGTCATCCTACAAGATGATGTTCGATATCTTGCATATCGATACGGCACAGATCTTGCTGACGGAAGATGATTTTGACTCAAGAAAGAGAACAAAGATGTTTCAGGAGATCATCAATGCGCATATACCGAACAATATCCTGCCTATCGTGAATGAGAACGACATATCTTCCACTCCTGAACAGCTCTTCGGTGACAATGATCAGCTCTCAGCGAATGTCGCACAGGCGGTAGATGCTGACCTGTTGGTCATTCTCAGCGACATAAACGGCTATTATGACAAGGACCCATCCAAACATAAAGATGCAAAGCTCTATAAAGTGCTGGATGAGCTCCCTGAGGGGGTACTGGATGAATGTGCAACGCCCAATGATCCCTTTGCCACGGGTGGGATCGTGACCAAGCTGAAAGCCGCGGACTTCATGATGAGACATGGCCGAAAAATGTTTCTCTCCAACGGATTCGATCTCGAGGCCTGTGAGGCTTTCCTGATGAAAGGGGAACATACCCTTGGTACGCTTTTCCTTCCAAAAGGAGAGGGTAAAAAGGAAAAGAAAAAAGACAAAAAGAAAAAAGGTTGAAACACGCTACAGCAGGTTGTTCTTCAGGCGAAGTTTCGTCAGATGTTTCAGTGCTGAGATCCCTTCCGGAACTGCTGTCAGGCGGTTGTTCTCAAGGACAAGTATGGTAAGTCTGCCCAGCTGTCCGATCTCTTTCGGGACCGCTGTAAGCTGGTTGCCTCCAAGATCGAGTACAGTAAGATTGCCCAGCTGTCCGATCTCACTGGGGAGTTCGGATAGTTCGTTGTTCCGGCAGACAAGATAGCCAAGGCTGCCAAGCTCCCCGATCTCATTGGGGAGTGCCGTGAGTCGGTTGCGGCGAAGGTCCAGTGCTTCAAGGTGACGCAGTTTTCCGATCTCTTTGGGGAGTGCGGTCAGGTCGTTTTTCCCGAGAGTAAGTGTGGTCAAGCTATGCAGGCCGCCGATCTCTTTGGGAAGTGTCGTCAGCCGGTTTCCGTGAAGGTCAAGTGCTTCAAGTTTGGCAAGCTTTCCTATCTCTTTGGGAAGTGCCGTAAGCTGATTGTCGCCGAGCATGAGTGTGGTCAGGTTATGCAGGTCGCCGATCTGATCGGGGAGCGCGGTCAAGCTGTTGTCCTCAAGGATCAGTGTTCTAAGATGTTGGAGCTTACCTATCTCTTTGGGGAGTGCCGTTAGGTTCCTGTCTTCGAGGTGCAGCTGTGTCAGTTGAGAGAGATCTCCTATCTCTTTGGGCAGGGCTGTCAGGTCATAGCCGATCAGCGTAAGCTCTGTCAGACCGGCAAGTTCTTCTTCATTTCTGGGTAGGTGGAGGGCATCGATATGATGTTCGTCTGCCCACTCCCAGAGCTTTTCCATCCAGCTGTATGCTGCCAAATGTCTATATCCCTTCTGCGATCATCACATCAGCTACTTTTTTGAACCCTGCAATATTTGCGCCGTCCACATAGTTTCCTTCGACACCATACTCTTTCGCCGTTTCAGCGACATTGCGGCAGATCTCATACATGGTCTCTTTGAGTTTGGTATCGATCTTTTCAAAGCTCCATTTCAGCATACCGGCATTTTGGCTCATCTCAAAGTTACTTACGGCGACACCGCCGGCATTCGCAGCTTTTCCGGGTCCAAAGCAGACCTTGTGCTTCAGGAAGGTCTGGATCGCTTTGGGTGTCGAAGGCATATTTGCCCCCTCCGCCACGCTCACACAGCCATTTGCAATGAGGTTTTGGGCATCTATCTCTGTCAGCTCGTTCTGTGTGGCACAAGGGAAGGCAGCATAACAGGCGATGGTCCATACGGCATGTCCTCCTGCCGGATACTCCGATACAGGGATAAAG
>NZ_DATCSP010000046.1:0-34797 GCF_036568385.1 Sulfurovum sp.
TCTTATGCGGTCATGGCCATCGTCCACTTGGCTCTGATGACAGGGAATATCGGTAAAGACGGCGCGGGTGTGATGCCGCTGCGTGGCCAGACGAACGTACAGGGTGCCTGTGATATGGGCATGCTTCCCTACTATGCACCGGATTATACGGCACCCAAAGAGGTTGGGCTGATGACACCCCAGTTGGTGGACGGCATGCTTGACGGAACCATCAAGGGGGTGTTGAACATCGGTGAGGACCTCACACATATCCATCCAAATATCAACAAGATCACAAAAGCGTTTGAAAACCTGGACCTTATCTTTGTGCAGGAGCTGTTCATGACGGACATTGCCGAGCGTGCAGATATCGTCGTGGGTGTCAAGTCAGCCTATGAAAAAACAGGTATCTACATCAATGCGATGCGAAAGGTCCACCTCTCGACACCGCTTGTGAAATCTGACCTGCCGGATGACTGGGAAGTGATCAAACTGCTTGATGAGAAAATGGGAGGGGGGTTTGATTTTGAAAGCTCTGAAGATATCTGGAACGATGTAAGAAGAACGGCGACCAACAGATTTAGCGGTGCATCCTATGAGATGCTTAGAGCCAATGAAAAACAAGGCATCCAGTGGCCGATCACGGAAGAGGGAGGCACGCCGGTACTGCACAGGGAAGATTTCAGGACCAAAGATGGGATCGGCGCATTCAGGTACCATGGGTACAAACTCTCGGGAATGATCGAAGAGATAGTGAATAAAGCACTGAAGGGCTACCACCTAACGACAGGAAGGATCATGGCCCATTACAATAACTCTGCTCAGACAAAATATACAGAGAAGCTTATGAAAAAACATAAAGAGGATGTGCTTTTGGTCCATGAAAGTGACAGTGCAGATTTCCCAACGGAAAGAGTGATCCTAAGAACGGAGTATGGTGAAACCAATCCATTGTTGGTAAAATTCACAGATAAAGTACGTCCTAAAACACTCTATACAACATTTCACCATGTGGATTCAAAACTCAATAACATTTTTGGCGACAAGAGTGATGAACTTATCATGACCGCTGCATTTAAATCGATTCAGGTCGATGTGATTCCTGTAGATGCGTAGATCGCACTGTTTTTAATTTTGAGGTCGCAATTTGCGACCTTAGAGACGCTTCTCTTCTTCTTTTAAGCTACTAAATTTTTTTAATCATTTCATTATAAAACCTCCTATATAGCGCATTTTATAAGGTTTTCTATTGAAGTAGAAGATTTTATGGCCTACAAACGTCACTATAGCTAATAACCTTATAATCTAGATCTTTTGATTGTGAGCTATATGCTCTGACTTTTTGTTATAATTTATCAACTACAACTTAAGGGGAATTACGTTGGAACGAAGCGGGGGAAGTGTATCTTATATAGATATTATATTGTTAGGTATAACAATAAGTCTTTTTATAATAAAAATCGCAAACGATACGCAAGTTTATTTTTATAGTAATTATATTTTGTTTTCTATTATTTTTTTGTTTGTTTTCTATATTATTTCTGGATATGTCATTCCAAAAATATTTGGTTCAATAGCTTTTTCACAATGGTATTATTTGTCGATAGTACTGTTAGGTATTACACTTTCATTTTGGAATATCCCTAAAGTACTGCATTATTATTTTTTGGATAAAAAAGAGAAATGTATTACATCGAAATTAACATATAAATACTTTAGTTATACTAGTGGAAATGTTGGAAGAATATCGTTTAATACTGAGTATCAGACGGATATACCAAATACATTGCTAAAACTAAACTCTCTTTCTGCAGTTTCCAAAGAAACGTTTGATGCCTTACCTAATGAAGGTTTAAATATACAAATATGTGGTGATGTTTCACAAGTAGGTTTTGTATATTCCTATATAGAAAAATAATTAGACGGATTGGTTTTACTGGTTCCCACGTTACTGGTTCCCACGTTGCACGTGGTAACCCATACTTCAATTTTTTATACTAGTTAAATGTGAGTTTATAACCAAACTCTCATATGCATTCCCACGAACATCGTGGGAACGAGGAAACATGATATAATATAAAAGCTGCCATCTTGAAGGAAGAGTAAATGAAAAAGTTATTGCTACTAACAGTTCTTTTATTTGGATTACATGCAGAATCTATCAATGCATTACAAAAAAGCTGTTCTACTATTGAACAGATTGAAAAGATGAATAAAAATAAACTAAAAAAAGTTGCACACGTAAAAGATAAAAATGCAATACTTTTAATATTTCTAGATCCTGTGTTATCTGAACCAGAATTTAAAGGTAAGGGTTCACAAGACAAACATTTCATCGCGGCAATAAAACGTTTAAGAAAAAACTTAATAAAGCAAGGTATTGATGAAGTTGTCATATGGAATTTAAGTTCTTCTTGGGGAGGAATGATGGGTGCAGCAGTACCATTTAAAAATGGTTGTGCTGTTCAAGACTATGGAGAGCCAGACTTACTGGAAAAACTTATTCAAATGCATAAAGTATATCTCTTGATATCTAAATATGGATTAAACAGTAAACATGTACGTAAAGGTATTAAAGAGTTACTTATGAAGAGTAGGTATAAACGCGAGTTTGATGAAAAAATGATTGATATCATTATCAATAACCTTCATACTGTTGAGAAACAATTAAAGTGAAAATGCCCTTCTTATGACTTCTTTGAGTTACTGGTTTGTATAATCAAATCACCACTCAAGAGTGCAGTATAATAAAACTGTAAGAGTCGGTTGATGTAGATTGATTATCTCGTTGAAGCCGCTGTAAAATAGTGAGCCTGTGTGGGAGCTAAATAACTGAACCGGTAACTTGAGTGGAAACAGAGTCGGAATGATCCAGACTGCATTTACAAGCAAAAGTCAGGTTTGGTGAATATATCACACAGACGCAAAGGTCTGTGCTACCGAACTCTTCACTTAATGGAGGTTCTCATGGACAATTATATCGGAATAGATGTAGCCAAATCAACCCTGCAAGTTTTCATACCTAACAATGAAATGGATATTGAGATAGAAAATAGCCTTGAAGGGCTAAAAAAGCTCTATAGCAAATTGAAGAAGCAATACAGGAGATCAATAGAAGATATTGTATTTATCTATGAGTCAACAGGAAGCTATTCAGCTATCTTGGAGCATTACTGTCAAAGTAAGTCTATCAAATGCTTTAAAGTAGGTGCTTATCAAAGTGCTTCATTCTCCAAGGTCGTTAAAAATAGAAGCAAGACAGATAAACTGGATGCCCGTATGCTTTCACAGATGCATATACTGGCAAAAGAAGGAGAGGTAAAGGTACCTGAAAGAGATGTAAAAGCCCATCAGATACGTTCTCTGATAAAGTATTATCAATCACTGGTCAAAGAAGAGAGACGTAAAGCCAACTACCTTGAAGCTGCAACCTATAACCTGGAAGATAGTTATGTTCTTAAAAAGGTGAAACTCAAGATCACACAATTACAAAAGGAACAATCCGAAGTGATTGAAAAGATCATGGAGATCATTAAAGGCGATCCTGAATACCTTGAAGCCTATAACAATATCATCTCTATCAAAGGGATAGGAGAAAAAAGTGCTATCATTCTGCTCTATCTTTTTTTACGATATCCCAATGCTTCCAGACAACAACTTACAGCACTCTGCGGACTTGATCCTATACAGAGAAGTTCAGGTACATCCGTACAGCATAAAGAACGTATCTCCAAACAGGGACTCTCACTTATCAGAGATATACTCTATATGCCTACGATGGTAGCAGTCAGATATAACAATGAAATGCAAATGATCTATGAGAAACTTGTTGATCGCGGCAAACCCAAAATGGTGGCACAAATGGCTGTGATGAGAAAGATCATCTTGTTGGCTCATTCTCTTTATAAGAACAAGCAACAATATGATCCTGAGAGATATTTGATGTTTCAACAGCTGAAAGAGGAAAATAGCATGAAATAGCCTATTTTTTATGTTTTTTAAAGGTGGAAACTCCCACGGTTTCCGTGGGAACGAGCACGTGTCCCTTTTTTTGCCAAAAATCAACAAATTAGTGGGACAATCTACCCAAATATTGGTTTATACTCAACTAAAAAATATAAGAAATTATTATCATTGTATTATTGTTACACAAAACAACATAATTAAACCTCAAACTGTCATACTTGCTGAAATAGCCAGATATTTTATGTATACTAAATAAATAATTAGGCATCAAAAACTAAGGAACTGATACTATGGTCATAGAGAATATAAGGCATTTTATAAATGAAAAAGCTGAGCAATTTGGTGCAAAGATCGACAATGAATTTAACAAGCCATTTATTGAGCGAAATAATACTGGACAAGAAGCCTTAAAAGATAATGGTGCTTACTTTGGATTTATTCATCCAGAGGAAGAAGCATCTGGACCGTTTCATGATTTTTCATTAACAATTTTTCCAAATGAACAAAATAAACCTTGGTTAGTTTGCCTTGGAGTTGGTTCCAGTGGATTTAAGAATGACTATGAATTAGCAACTTATCCTGGACTAAGAAGACTTTTTTCCAAACTTGTGGACGATAAAGGATTTTGTAAATCAGATTTCTCAGATATAGAAACAGGTTTACCTAAAACAATTACGGGTCACGAAGATCTACAACATATAAAAAATACCATTAAAACTTACACGAAGGTTTTACCAGTTTGTCAAATAGTTGATGAACCTGAAAGTGAAAAAGGAAAACAGGTTATTGCTGCCTTTGTCGCTGGATATGCAAAATTAAGAGATTGGCCATCTAATAATAGCCATAGAAAAGCTGTTGTAGACGCATTAACTCCCTTTATGCAGACAGAAGCTAGTGACGAGATCAAAGATATCACAAATCTTTTGGATGAGAGAAAGTACTTGGTCCTCCAAGGCCCTCCTGGGACGGGTAAAACCAGAACAGCGAAGGAAGTTGCTAAGGGAATAAAAGCAAAAACATTCTTCACACAATTTCATGCAGAAACTAGTTTTTCAGATTTCATTTTTGGAATACGCCCAAACTTGGAAAGTGAGACACTTAACTATAAAGAAAATTTAGGAAGTTTTACAGAGGCACTGAAGTATGCTAAAAAGAAAAGTGATGAAAAAGTAATTTTAATTATTGACGAAATAAACAGAGCCAATCTTTCAAATGTTTTAGGTCCGGTATTTTACTTGTTTGAACATAAGATGGGTGAATCAGATATAGAAATTGAGATTTCTCCAGGATTTAAAATTAATAAACTACCTGAAAACTTTTTTGTGATTGCAACAATGAATACTGCCGATAGAAGTTTGGCTGTTGTTGACTTTGCACTTAGAAGAAGATTCGCATGGTATTCAATGAAACCAAAACAAATACATTCAAAAGAATTTTATAAAAAAGACTTTGCACAAATCAAAGAAATTTTTGAATGGTATGCTACAAGTGATGAGTTGTCGCTTCAACCTGGGCAGGGCTACTTTCTAGCAGACTCTAATAAAGAAATGGAAAATAGAATTCGATATGAAATATTTCCACTTATAAAAGAATATCTACAAGAGGGCTTATTAAGAAGTGCTAAAGAAGAATTTAATAATTATTTTACTACGCGAATTAAACAGTCTCTTTTCGAATGATAAAATTTATGGAAGTTTTTTGTGAAATACCTTGCTTGACTGAACGTTCAAATCAGTTGAATGGAATTGTTTTGCAAAAAAAATGGTTCAAATCAGCAGACAAAAGAATTATTGGACAATACCTTCAAAAATTTATTCAATATAATTCTAAGCAATTTGAATTTCTTGGAGTTCAACCCTTTATCAGTGGGACAGACCTAAATACATCCTTATATTTTAATACTTCTAATTATATCGGTGCCATTCCTCTAAGAGCGTCTGATACCGGTAAGCAAATAGGTGATTTTGTCGTAATGCCTAGATATATCGGAAAAGATAGATTTGAAGATTATATTGAGATTTTAAACTTACTTGGTACAGAAATAAGTCCTGAAGTTATTGACAGCTTGCCATTGGCATCAGGTAAAAACTTTCGACCCCCATTGTACTTAGAAGCCGTCAAGTTCATTAAATCACTTGAAGAACTAGTCAAGAAGCCATGGAGAAAGTTTGATAATAAAGAAAGAGTTTCTCGGCAACCCACAGGTCAAATAAATTGGAATAAGTATCTCAATAGCGAATATAAGGTTGAAAACAGAATAAAGTTTCCCGTAAGAAAAAATATCTTGAGTGAATTTCACCCTGAATATTCCGAAATTAGATATGTGTTTGACTTATGTAAACTCGAGCTTCATTCCTCAAATACTCCGCAAAGAATAAAAAATATAGTGAGGACGAAACTAGACTTCATTGAAACAAAACTTTATTTACATAAACCTTCAGTTACAAACCACATAACAATTAAAGCTTCTGACAATCTAACAGTGAAAAAATGCAAAGATCATGCGAATAAAATATTGAATCATAAAATGATTGATAGCACTGCATGGAGAGTCGATTTTGCTGATGTATTTGAAAAGTTTGTTCAATACATTTTTAAAGAAACAGCAAAAGAAACAGGCGGAAGATTTTATCCAAACTATAAATTCCATTCAAAATCATCTGTGCATTATAGCTGGGAATTGAAACATCTTGAACCTGATGCAATATATCAGAAAGACTCATTGTTAGTATTTATTGATGCAAAATATAAATCTAATCTATACAACAAATCTGATTTAAGTGATTCATTGAAAGAAACACATAGACATGACCTTCATCAAATTATGGCTTATTCTTCTTTCAGTAAGACAAGCAATAAATATGGTTTTTTATGCTATCCATCCAACAAGGTAGAAATTAAATCGATTAAGTATAGCAACCGAATTAGCGGTTCAGAAAACACAATACTTATTTTAGGAATACCGCTTAGAAAAGACAGTATTCATGAGACAAAATGCATTTTGATTGATGAGCTTAATAACATTGGAAAAAGTAGTATGTAATTCTAAGCAGACGGCTATCACAGCTTTGCATTGGAGATGGGATTATTGGGATTTGCGGTGTTAATAGATGTGGAAAGGTTTTGTAATATGCGAAATGTAGGTATATATTCCCATCGTGTCGTTGGGAATAAGAATGGAATAATGAGCAGTAATATAGCTAGGACTACTTCATGAAAATGATATCTATCACCATAGTAATAGCTTTGCTTTTAGGAGGGATAAAAGGATACTCTTTTTGGAAAGAGAGCCTGGCGAATGCTGCACTTGCGGCTGTGGCATCCGAAAAACTCAAACACAAAAAAGAAGTAGCCAGGCTCAAGCGCAACCATCGGAAGAAGTTAGCAAAAGTGAAGGCCAGAGAGAGGGCCAAGGCAAAAATACAGAGGACCCTGTCTGTTGTGCCTATCATGGGAGTCGCTGCTTTCGGGTTGTTTGAAAAACTTGAATATGATGAGTGGAAGAAAGAAAATCCGACAGGAACCTTCAAAGACTATACCGATGAGATCACTTTTGAAATGAACGAAGTTCTCAGAACAGAATACCAGGAATACTACGCAGAGTATCAAAGATTTCTATCCGCTCCAAAACAGAGTTTGGAATCGGATAGAAGTGCAGTTATCAGCCGTTGATCGACTGGGCACATTCGGCTATGACCGCCTCGGGTGCATGGGTGAGACCCTCTTTCATCCCTTTGGCTACGGGGTCCGGGTAGATCTCAAAGGTTTTGGCCTCGTATCCTGCCCAGACCTCTTTTGCGACATCTTCAGGGCTTGCTTTCTCCATAGGCTGATTTTCTGACATACTTGTGTCTATGGGACCCGCAAGCACTTCATAGACTTCTACCTCTTTCAATGCAAACTCCGCCCGTAATGCTTGCGTTGCAGAGTGCAAAGCACTTTTTGATGCACAGTAGAGCCCCATGACAGGAAGATTCACCAACGCCAAGATAGAGGTCACATTGATAATGGCACCCTCTTTGGCTATCTTGTTGCTGAAGGCGCGACAGACGTTGAGTGTTCCAAATAGATTGACCTCAAAGTCGACCGTATTGTCCTGCAGGATCCTCTGTTCGCTGTTGGTACCCGCGTTGTTGATCAGTATGTCGATAGAGTCTATCTTGGAGGCCAGTGCCTCAACACTTTGTTTGTCGGTCGTGTCCAGTGCACAGAGCTCTACCCGCGCATCCAGCTGCTTCAGTGCTTCTGCTTTGGAGATGTCTCGTACACAGCAGTAGACTTTCTTTGCATTGTGCCCCAGCGCTTCACGCACTAAAGCTGTTCCCAAACCGCCGTTGGCACCTGTGATCATCACACTTTTGTTTTCCAATAACATCATTCTGTTTCCTTTTCTAGATTTTGATACACTTTTTTTAGTAATGCTTTCAGCATCTCCGCCTCTTTGATGGTTAATCCTTCTGTCAAATGCTCATTATGCGCTTTGGATAGGGGGATGACCTTATCGACCAGCACGGCAGCTTCTTCCGTCGGGAAAAGGTTAAATGATCTTCGGTCCTGTGCATTGGGTACCCGTTTCATAAGACCTTTTTGTATCAGCCTATCGATACTGCGCGTGATATTCGCCTGGTCCTTATAGGTCGAATCCGAGAGTTCTTTTTGTGTCAAACCGCTTTTTTCCACCACTCTGAACAGCAAGGACCACTGCTCCGGCGATATGCCGTACGCTTTGAGCCTGCCGTTGAAGTTGGCTTTTGAGAGCAGAGCCGTTTTGTTCAAAAGGAATCCCAATGAATTGTCCATATCAAAAATCATTTTCACTCCTTTACGGCAGTATAGACTTTTTTTATTTAATTGTCAAGACAACTATTGTTATAGCAATTAATTCTACATGTATCACTTTTAGCTAAAAAATGTATAATCGCCCATTAAGCATCCATGATACTTAAATTATCTGTTACTTGAACAAACTGACATAATGCACCTACAAGCGGCGTGCATTTATTTGTAATATGATAAAAATCTGGTATTGTATATGAAATGTATATGAATGATCCGATCACATTATTATATAGAAGGTAAAAATTTGAAATTCAATCACAAAGAGGTCATTTTATTTGATCTGGATGGCACACTGATCGACAGTGTACCCGACCTGGCAGCAGCAGTCAATCATATGTTGGAAGTCTTGAACCGTGAAAGCTTCACTGAAGAAACGATCCGTTACTGGGTGGGAAACGGGGCACAGATGCTGGTAAAACGTGCTTTGTCGGGACAGACAGAGGTAGACGAAACCCTGGATCAGAGCCTGTTTGAAAATGCTTTGGAACTCTTTCTGAAATTCTATGGGCAAAACCTCTCCCACCGTACGATCGCCTACCCCAATGTGCCCGCTACGCTGCATGCCTTAAAAGAGAAAGGATACCGTTTGGTCATCGTGACCAATAAACCCTTTGATTTTGTCGTACCGATCCTGAAAGGGTTGAAGCTGGACGGGGTATTTGACTTCTGGGTGGGCGGAGACAGCCTGGAGAAGAAGAAACCCGATCCCCTTCCCCTGCTGCATGCCTGTGAGCATATGAATGTCAGTGTGGAACAGTGTGTCATGGTCGGCGACTCCAAGAACGACCTTCTGGCCGCCGGTACCTGCGGTATGCAGAGTGTAGGCGTCACCTATGGGTATAATTACGGAGAAGACATCCGCATCTATAACCCCACCTATATCATCAATGATTTCTCGGAGTTGAATGCGCTGCTATGAGTACGATAGAGAACAGTAAAGCAAAAATTGCCATCATAGGAGGAGGTGCTGCAGGCTCAAGCGCAGCACTCTACTTTGGTCAGCTTGGACTCAATGTGACACTGTTCGAGAAGGATGCAAGCCTGGTGAGCGGACCGCCATGGTGCCATTTGCATGCAGGGGGAAACCTCTATCGCGAGATCTCTGATGCCCAGTGTATCGCTTTGCTGAAGCAGTCCATAGACTTTTTACGTTTCTATCCTTTTGTGGTCGACTACCGGCCTACGGTCATAGTCCTGCCTGTGACTGACAGCTCTACCCCCGAAGCGCTGCTGCCGCGACTGAAGCTGCTGACAGAGGAGTACAAAGCGCTTATCGCTAAAGACCCCAAGAACGAAGTACTGGGGAAACCGGAAAACTATTATCAGGTCTACACCAAAGAAGCGATAGAACGACTGAGAGAAAAAGCAGTGGTGCAAAATCCCCGAACATCGGATGAGTGGATGATACCGGTAGCCAGGAACATCGACCTGGACAAGGTACAGTTCCCTCTTATCATGGTACAGGAATATGGACTGAACCTCTTCAGGCTTGCAGCCGGTGCCGAAATGACCCTTCAGGCGCTGGACTCTGTGACCCTGCATACAAACAGCATCGTCTATAATGTGCAGCAGAACGTGGAAACGGAAGGCTGGGATATCAGCTATATCAAGGAAGATGTCAGCCATACGGAGTCTTTTGACTACCTCATCAACGCTGCAGGTTTTAAAACAGGCAAGATCGATGATCTCTTGGGCGCCCCCTGCAAATCGATGGTAGAGTTCAAGGCGGCCTATGTGAGCCACTGGGACGGATGTGAGGGTACACAGTTCCCTGAGATCGTCTTTCACGGAGAGCGCGGTACACCGCGGGGCATGGGGCAGTTCACTCCCTACCCCGGCGGTTATTTTCAACTGCACGGCATGACCAAAGAGATCACCCTCTATGAAGACGGCCTGGTCGCCAGTTCTCTTGTAAGCTGCCAGCCCCGATTGGGCCAGGACTTCATAGACAAGATAGAGAGGTCCTGGACAGAAGAGGAGACGGAAAAACGTACAAGAGCTGCGATCGAACACCTCTCCCAGTACATTCCCTCTTTCAAGAGTGCCACGGTAGGGAGCAAACCGCTTTTTGGTGCACAGCAGATCCCCGGGGATGATCCGACCCTGCGTGTGGCGGAAGTCTCTTTCCCCAGAGAACGCTATGCAAGATGCGAGATCGTCAAGGTCTCCTCGATCCTGGATATGATAGATGCGATCGCGAAACAATTCGTCTCGTTAGGCTATCTGAAAGCCGATGTGGTAGGCAGGCGTGACCTGCCGCATGCGATACACCTGGACGAAGTTTCACTAAAAGAAAGAGCGGAATCCATAGCAGAAGCACGCGAATATCCGCGTGATATGGCCAACAGAAACATTTCAGAACAGAGAGGATGAAACGCTTTTACTGCTACTGAAAATGGTGGCTTTTACAGGGGTAGCGTGTTTCGTTCTTGGCCACTTTCGCATAGACCGTCAGAGGCGTGCCGGTCTCTTCGGCGATCTGCATCACTTCACTGTAATGTTCCGGAGCAAAGGTGACCAGCATTTCAAACTCTTCACCGCTGAAACCTATCTCATCCTCGATCTTCTCAAATTCATGGAATCCGTATCCGTTAAGATCCAGCATCTTGTTCGTATCGCAGTAGAGCCCGTCGGAGATGTCCATCCCTGTACGCAGAAGCGGTCTGGCTTTGGCTATGAAATCTGCCCTTAACACAGGATCGAAGAAGCGGGAGTCATCCGCTATTTTTTCACCTCTGTAGAGTGCGTCCAGGTCTCGTTTACTCCCGCCGAGTACCCCTGTATAGGCCAGCAGGTCACCCTCTTTGAGGCCCGTACGCAAAAGCGGTGTATCGCTTTGGGAAACAATAGTGATAGAGAGGTGCAGTTTGTCTCCGCCTATCGTATCTCCGCCGATGATCTCACAGCCATACTCTTTGGCTGTCCTATCCATACTTTCTGTAAGTTCGTCGATCTCCGCTTCGGTCATCTCTCTGGGTATGGAGACGGTCACAAGCGCATAGAGCGGCCGTGCATTCATCGCGATGGCATCAGAAATATTGATAAGCATTGCCTTGCGCCCTATCTGCGCCATGCTCATCCACTCACGCTTGAAGTGCGTATCTTCAAAGAAGGCATCCATGCTGTAGAGCATGTCCCCTATCACCGCCGCATCATCACCGATATGCTTGGAACTCAGTCTGTTTATCAGGTATTGTTCTTTATCTATTTTCTTCATAGGTGGGATTGTAGCATATTATCTGTCATCATTGGTATGACAGTTATGCCTGTTTAACCTGTAAAATAGACAGATGATATACATTCCTTGCGCTATTTTGATACAATAAACAAAAAAGAGGTTTTTATGAAACAGCTGCTCTCTTTATTGATCATACCCCTCTTCCTCTCGGCAAACGAAGCACAGGCCATCATCAAAAAAATGGAAAAGAACCTCCGCGGCGACCACATGTACTCCACCATGCGTATGATAGTCACTTCCAAACGCGGTACACGCACGGTAAAGATAGAAAGCTGGTCCGAGGGGAACGATAAGAGTTTCATCAAGATCCTCTACCCCAAAAAAGACAAAGGCATCACCTTCCTGAAGATCGACAACCAGATGTGGCAGTACATCCCCAAGATAGAACGAACCATCAAGATACCGCCCTCGATGATGCTTCAGAGCTGGATGGGAAGCGACTTTACCAATGATGATATGGTCAAAGAGAGTTCTCTGGAAGAGGACTATACCGCCAGACTTCTCTCCAAAAAAGGAAACGCTGCTACCTTGGAACTGATCCCTAAACCCAACGCCGCTGTGGTCTGGGGAAAGATCATCATCGATGTCGATCTGAACAATGCTGTACCGGTCCGGGAGGTTTTCTATGATGACAGGATGCAACAAGTAAGGGTGATGACCTTCTCCAACATAGAACGGCATGGATCACACAGGGTACCTATGGTCATGGAACTCCAACCTCTGGATCCGAACAAAAAGAAGAACCGTACGAAGGTGGTCCTTGAACGGGTCGATTACGATACCGAAATAGATCCTTCCTATTTTACAAAACGGGCTTTAAAACGCTATTCAAGGTAAAAAGGTAAAACTGTGCTTTTTTCTCTCGCTTTCAGAAATATTGTAAGATCCAGGGGCAGAAGCATCACCACCTTGCTTTTGAGCACATTCAGCACCATGCTCTTCATCAGCTATGTTGCACTGATGAACGGTTCCCATCATCAGATCATCAAAAGTACGGTGGAGATCTATACGGGCTATGCACATGTGAACCTTGAGGGGTATAGAGACGAGAGTGGCTACGATAACCTTATCGAAGATGCGGGGAGTATCGAGGAGATACTTGCAAAAGATGCTTCCATCCAGATCTACAGTCCCAGGTTTGAGACCTATGCACTGCTCTCTACAGAGGAAAAGGCCATAGGCAGTCTCATTGGAGGGATCATTCCTTCCCGTGAAAAAACACTGAGTAAACTGCACGATTCCCTCGTCAAAGGTGCCTATCTTGAGGATACGGACACCAATGCCATCTACATCGGGTCTGAACTCTCCGAACGCCTTAAGGTGGATGTAGGCAGCGAGATCGCTATGGTAGGTTCTTCCGTCGATTACTCCATCGCTGCGGATCTTTTTACCGTGAAGGGGATCTTCAAAACGGGTCTTTTCGAATTTGATTCCCAGTCGGCCTTTGTCAACAAAGCCTACCTGGACACCGTGATGATGAGTGAAAATATAGCCAGTTATTTCACCCTTGACTTCCATGACAATGAGAAGATAGACACCATGACCGAAAACCTGCACTCTTTACTCCCGCCAGGGATGGAAGCGGTCAGCTGGAAAACACTTCTTTCCGCCCTGGTGCAGGCGATGCTGGTGGATTCCATTTTCGGGTATATCTCCATCTCCATCTTTTTTCTGGTGATCTTTTTTGTGATCATGATATTCTCCTATGTCAGTATCTATACACGGGCACGTGAAATAGGACTGTTGCGTGCACTGGGGCTGACCTCCAAAGATATTTTTGGTATGCTTTTTATGGAGATCCTGCTGCTTGCTGCGGTCAGCATACTCCTGGGTACCCTCATCGGTGCTTCCATCGCCTACTACTTTGAACTCCATCCTATCGTGATATCCGGTATCGCCGAAACCTATAAAGAGTATGGCGTGGTCAGTGATGAAATACCTATGCACTTTGATCTTTTTACCATTGCATGGAATGCACTGACGATCTTTATACTCGATCTGGCAGCCATACTCTATCCCATCTTCAAGGTCAACAAACTTACCGCTATGGAGGCAATGAGATATGTATAATACCCTAGCCTGGCTCAGTATCTGGAGGCGTAAGACCCGCTCCCTGATGGTGATCATGATGATCGCTCTGAGCCTTTCAGGTCTGCTCGGACTGCAGGGGCTTTATGATGGGATGATCAGCCATTTTATCAATACGACCATCCGCAGTGACTCGGGAGAGATATCTCTCTACGATCAGGGCTATAGATTGAACAAAAGTCTGGAGTACAGGCTCACACCCATTTCACACTATACAGAGGCTCTCTCTGAGATAGATGCTGTCGAAGCCTATGCCGTCCGTTTGGAAAAAGAGGGTCTCATTGCCACCGCGCACAAATCTCTCGGCGCTGTCCTGAAAGGCATCTCTCTGGAAAACGAACGGAATTTCGGAGGGCTGGATGCCTTCATCACCCAGGGAGCATACAGTTTTGGTGAAAAGGATCAAAACGCATTGATCGGATCGGCCTTGGCAGACAAGTTCAACCTGGACATAGGAAGCCGTGTGGTCTTCACGGCACAAGATGCGGCCGGGGAGATCAACGCTATCTCTTTTCGCATTAGCGGTATACTGAAAACAGGCAACAATTCTATTGATGATCAGGCTGTGTTTGTCTCTATGGAAAAAATGTCAACATTTCTCAATGTGCATCAGAGCGCCACCCAGATAGCGCTGCGCGTGAAAGATGCCGGGCATATCCCTATGGTGCAGCAAGCGCTGCAAAAACGCTTTCCCGCCATTGATGTGCTTCGCTGGGACGAACTTTACCCTTTTCTGATACAGATGCAGGAACTGATGAATATCTTCAATCTGGCCTCTTATGCCATTGTCTTTATCGTGGCTGCGCTGGGCATCTTCGGGGTGATGCTTGTCTCTGTGTTGGAACGGCTGCGTGAGTTCAGCATCATGCTTGCCATCGGAACGCCCTACCCGACAGTAAGAAACCAGATCATCATGGAAGCCTTCTTTCTGGGTCTCATCGGCTACATCGCAGGGGCTTTCGGGGGATGGGTCCTGCTATGGTATATGTCAACCGCGGGTGTGGATATGCGCGCTTTTGAAGCAGGTTTGGAACTCTACGGCTACAGTGCCGTGATGTATGCGAACATGCATCTTTACTATTTCTTTCAAGCCTTCTTTGCTGTATTTTTTGCTACCCTGCTTTCAGTGATCTGGCCGCTTCGAAAGCTTAAAAAGATAAAACCCATACAAGTCATACAAGGAAAAATGTTATGAAACTCAGCCATGTCTACAAAACATTCTACCCTGATACGCCCAAAGAGGTCAAAGCCCTGAACGACATCAATCTTACCTTTGAGAAGGGAGAGTTCACCACGCTCAGCGGTGAATCGGGTTCGGGAAAGACCACCCTGCTGAACATTATAGGCGGGCTTGACTCTGTGACAAGCGGACAGGTCTTCTTTGAGGGGGAAGAGATATCGGCTTACAGTGAAGAGAAGATGGCTAAGCTGAGACTGCACGATATCGGTTTTATTTTTCAGGCCTACAACCTGATACATGTACTGACCGTGAGGGAAAACATAGGCTTCATCATGAAACTGCTCAAGTTCGATCAAAAAGAGAGGGAGGCACGTATCATGGAATTGGCTTCGATCCTGCAGATAGAGGAGATCCTGGATAAAGTTCCCAGTGAGATCAGCGGAGGCCAGCAGCAGCGTGTGGCAGTCGCACGTGCGGTCGCATCACGCCCCAAACTGATACTGGCAGACGAACCCACAGCGAACCTGGATTCCAAGAACAGTGCACGCCTTATGAATATGCTGCGCACACTCAATGAAAAAGAGCAGGTCACCGTCATTTTCGCTTCCCATGACAAATATGTGCTAGAGCAGTCCAAACGTATCATCGTGCTGGATGATGGAGTGGTCGTTGAAGACCGTTAACTACCTGACCCTGCTCTGCTTGACCGTGCCGCTCATGGCCATAGAGCATGACCTCACTATAGAGAACACGAACTATACGATCTCCAAAATTCCCTACACCCAGGATGAGAGAACCCTCTACAACTACAATAGGCTGAGACTCACCGATAAGATCAAAGAGGGAAACTGGTTTGCCCAGATCATCGCAGATATAGACAACTATTACGGGGAGACCTATCTGGAGAGTTTCGAATACGGGTTTTTTCGCAGCATCCGCGCAGATACCCCTTTTGAGATAGAAACCAATGCCAAAAATTATGGAAAAGGCGAAGTGTTTGGAAGAATACACCGTTTTTATGCCGGTTATGGCGACGCCAAGCACAACCTGGTCTTTGGTCTACAAAAGATCACGATGGGTGTCGGGCGCATCTGGACCCCTACCGATCTCTTCAATCCCAGAAATCCCCTTGCCCTTGAACCTGACCAGATCTACGGCAATTTTGCCCTCTCCTATACCTATGCGCTGGGTGAACTGAGTCAGGTCATGGGTGTGACTGCAAAACGCGAGGATGACAGTTACAAATACGCGGGAAGGATCAAAGGGAATGTTGCAATCGGCGATATCGCACTGGACCTCTACACAAGCAATGATGCCGAGATGATCGCGTATGAGATAGAAGGCAATCTTTTTGATACCGGTATAGAGTGGCGGAGCGAAGGAGGATACTATAAGGACAAACTTCTGGACAGGGAATTCTACCAGGCCATCCTAGGAGCGGATTACGGTTTTGTCAACGGCGTTACCATCATGGCCGAATGGCTGCATTCATCAAAGACCTACACCGCCGATGAGATCGTGAACTATCAGAAAAGCAGTCTGGGGTACAACCGTCATCTCTCTTCCGACTATCTGGGAGCCTCTGTCCATTATGACTTCAACCTGCTCTACAGCGGTGCCCTGAGCGTGATCCATAGTCCAGAGGACCAAAGCAGCTTTATCTCCCCTCTCCTCACCTACAGTATCAGCGACGATGCTTCCATAGCCATCGGTGCGATGCTTTATACGGGGGAGGATGAAAGTGAGTTCGGCCGTGCAGAGAACAGCTATTATCTTCGTTTAAAAGCGACCTACTGATCTTTTACCACGCACTTTTTCCACGTTCCACCCCGGAGAAGAAGATGAATGAGTGGAAAGTAAAATGTACTCGCACCTACATCCAAAAACCTTTATGTAAACTTAATTTAATCATAATAAACTTTTATTTTTATAATAAGTTAAGTTTTTAACACTATAATAGCTTTTGAATTTTTAAATAAAGGATAATATTTTTCCTTTATTATCAATATTTCATCATAGAGGAGCAAACCATCGAAGTACTATTTTATACAGTTATTATTTTTTTCGCTACCGTACTTTTTATTATTCCATCGATCAGAGCAAACATAACGATCTTTTCCCAACCGACATTTACACTGCTCACCATACTGTTCCTGGGCACTACCACGGCTGATGCTGCTTATAACAACATAGCAAAATATGCCGAAATAAATCAACAAACATTTGATACTATCGTTAAAAAACTCATCAAAGTAGAGTCTACCACAGGTGACTATCATATTAGAAATAAAAAAAGCGGTGCCTACGGACGCTACCAGATCATGCCCAAAACAGCCAGAGCCTATGCCAAAAAACTGAACATCCCTTACCGTGAATGGAAACAGCCGCGAAATCAGGACAGAATATTTAAAGCCATCCTCAAGGACAATGTCAGGGCACTAAAAAGAAACGGCATCAAGATCAGTGCGTTTACCATCTACGGGGCGCATCAGCAGGGTGCAGGCGGTTTTAATGCCATTATGAAGAACAAGAAGCTTACCAAAAAGCTGGAAAGAAATCTTCGATATAACCTTCCCAAAAAACTAAGAAAAACACACCGTTCAAGACTCGTGATGGTATGGAAAGCGTATTGGCAAGAGAAGCTTGCCTAAGAAGAAAGCCTCTTTACTGGAAGTTCAAATGTCATCTGAAATCAAATAGCAGTATAATTGTGATATAATCACCTTCAAAAAAAACTTAAAGGAAATTTATAATGACCACAAGCGACCCCGACTCGCGTAGCTTTTACCCTTCTTACGCAGGAGAAATTCTATGACTCTGCTGATCGTTTACCTCTCAATCGCCATTTTTATCTCGTTTCTTTGCTCCGTGCTGGAGGCAGTGCTGCTTTCAAGTACCAACTCTTATATCCAGAGTTTGTCCAAAGACCATGATGAAACTCTCGTAAACAAGCTTACAAACCTGAAGTCAAATATCGATAAACCGATATCTTCCATCCTTACCGTCAATACGTTTGCACACACTATGGGTGCAGCGGGTGTGGGAGCGCAGGCACAGATCCTTTTTGGTGAAGAGTGGCAGGCGGTTGTGGCTTTTGTCATTACCCTTTTGATCTTATATCTTTCAGAGATCCTGCCTAAAACGCTCGGTGCGCTCTACTGGAAAAAGCTTTTGATCCCAGCGGCGCATATCATTTCCTTCATGGTTGTGATAACAACGCCTTTTACGTGGATCTCTTCGTTCCTGACAAGATTTATTTCAAAAAATAAAAAACATCAGAGTAATTTCTCTCGCGATGAGATCATGGCAGTCGTTGCGATGAGTGAAAAAGAGGGAATCATCCGTGCCAAAGAGAGTGATCTGATCGAAAACCTCTTGAAGCTTAAAAATATAAAAGCAAAAGATATCATGACCCCGAGAAGCGTTGTTTTCGCATTGCCCGCTTCAACCACTATTGAAGAAGCCATAGAAGATGATCGAATGTATATACACTCCCGTATTCCGATTTTTTCAGAGACGCTTGATGATATTGTCGGTATTGTTTTTAATCAGCGGATCCTTGAAGAGAGCAATGAAGACAATGACCATATTACTTTGGAGAGCATCTCACATGAAGTGCATATGGTTTCTGAAAATCTTCCTGTTCAAAACCTGATCGACCAGTTTGTAAAACGGAAAACGCATCTTTTCATAGTCTATGACAGTTATGGTCAGACAGCAGGTGTCGTTACCCTCGAAGATGCGATAGAGACGCTTTTGGGTGTTGAGATCGTTGATGAGATGGATGAGGTCGAAGATATGCAGGTTTTTGCCAAGGATAAAAATAAAGAGTTTCAAGACCGAATGAAGCTCGAAAGAAAAAAGATTGAAAAAGCAAAGCTGACGTAGCGGGTGTCAAGGACAGGTGGACGGGGGAGAAAGAACGATCCACCCGCTTATCTAGCAAACCTGGATGATCCTGTCTCTTAAGGCTTCGGTGAGTAAGATCTCTTTGACCCTTTCCTGCCATAACGTTCTGAACATACTTTTCTCTTGATCGGATGCTTTTCCCTGCAATACTTTTCCCATCAAAGGCTTCAATCTCCGGTCTCCAGGGATCACTGAAGGGTCATAGTTGAGTGAAACAGAGAGATCGTTGTCCATTCTTCTTAAAGTGACCTCTCCGCTCATGTTCTGCTCGTAAGCGATCAGGTTGTTCCTTGAAAACTTTCCCTGTATCCCCTTGAATCCCTCTTCACCGCCTGCTCCCACGATAAAGGAGATGATATTGCCTGTCACACCTGTTGTTCCCTCTGTCTTCTTCCCTTTTATCCCGACAAAGATGTTACCGCGCTGCGGCAGCTCAGAACCGTAGAGGATATGTAATCCGACCATTGTCATAAGATAGGCTCCTGCCACCGTGGGACAGGAGTGGCCTGCCTGTTTCACACAATCCAAATAACTGATCTCCACTTTACCCTCTTCCAGGGCACCTAAAAGATCGCTCAGCGGATCATAGAGCAGAATGGGGTCAACTTCATCAAAAAATAACGGGTATTGCATCTGCATCATCCTCCTTTTCTCTGGATCATAGGATCCGTGTATAACTATTTATATTCCCAGAAAGGCAGTAAAAAATCTATTTGATCGTCATCCAGTATCTCAAGTGTATCCACAATGCATTGGATGTGCACTTTGGTCACCGCCGCTTTCAGTTTGGCCACTTCATCTATTTTAGTCTCGAGATCTTTCGGGGATTCCTCATCCATGAACAAGGCTTCCATGATCTCTGTCTCCAGGGTATCGATCTTTCGCTTTGCCTTTTGCACCTCTCCGATCGTATTTTTTCGGATCACAAGAAGTTTCTTTTTCTGCTCGTCGCTGAGCCCCAGAGCCTGTTTGTCCCAATGTTTGATAAGAAGCTTTGTCATATGCGGCAAGGCTTCCTTGTTGATCAGGAACGGGGAGTTCAGCAGCGCATTCATTTTGTCATTTTTCTGAATTTCATTGATCATATCAACAAATTCTTCGGAAGGATAGTTCTCGATCAGATGATCCGAGATCTTGGAGAGCTCTTCCTCGGTAATACTGCCTTTCAGCGAAGGCATCACACCGTACTGCTGTACCTTGTTCGATTCGCACACAGATTTTTCGGCTGCTGGATTCAGCACATAATCGGCAATAAATGCTTTCATTTTCTCTTTGTCGTTCATCACCAGCTTCGTATGATACATCACAGCCTCCATAGGCGGTGCTTTCAGCTCAGGTATCATGTCAGCCGTTGGTCTTTCAAGCATATGGCATGCGGCACATTTTGACTTTACCAGATCAACTTCACCCGCGTGCAATGCACCGATCCCTATCATGGCTGCTGCCAAAACCGTTCTTTTTATCATTTGTTCTCCTTTTTTTCTTGATCCATTTGTTGTGAAATATACATCGCTGTCATATTATCCATCGTGTTGATATGATTGACGATCCAATCAACGGACTCTCTGAGGAACCTGATCGATAGTAAGTATCGGCATGTCATATCCTTTTTGATTGTATCTTAAATGAAAAACAGAAAAAGTGTATTGATATATGTCAAGATACACACATTAAACTACTTTATACCCGGCTGCGGTTTGTACCAGTTTTTCTTCTTTCAGCAGTTTGGCGATATTGCGAGAGAGCGTTTCAGCGGTCATACCCAGTATGGAAGCTATCTCATATTGTTTGAGGTCCAAAGCCAGCTTAGGGTTTTTCTGGTAAAAATTCAATACTTTTTCTTTTGAAGTTGCGGCAAGGTTGAAATGTATATTTTGCTGGAGAAGCTCGATCTTTTCAAGCAGGGAGTGGATGATCTGATAAGCAAGTCCGGGATGACTGAGAAGAAAACTTTCAAAATCATCAAGCGGAATTTTCAGAATGGAGCCATCTGTCTGGAACCTCGCTGATGATGGCAGTGGGGTCTTTCTCAGTGTAGCTGCCTCTGCAAGCAGTGCATACCGGTTGAAGTATCCGATCACGACCTCGTTCCCCTTGCTGTCATGCTTGTAGATGCTCACTACCCCGTCGATCAATATCATCAGGTTCTGGCTCATCTCTCCCTGTGTAAAAACGAGCGAATCTTTAGGATAATCAGAGATGTGTGCGACCCCTGCAAGTTCACCGAGTTCTTTGTCATCCAGTGTAGCAAACAACTTGATCTGCTTAAGAATATCTAGAATAGTCTGTTTTTGCATAAGGCACCTTGAATTTGTTTAGGTTTGATAAAGAGACTTTGAGATCGCTCAGGGTTATGTATGACCGATAGATAAATGAATTATATCATAACTCCATTCTCCTCTCCTGTCACAGTTTCAGTCTTGGGGAGATAAAGCGCAAAAGCAGGACGTATTGACTTATATCAATATACTTTTTTACACTTCTATACTATAATTGAGAAAAAGGAGTCGTTATGGCAATTATTTATGCGGAACAGCTGGAGTATATGAGTGTTGAAGAGATGCAGAAGACACATGAGGATGAAATCAACATCATCAATGAGATCGATAAGCTTGCCCTGGGGTACCAAAGAGGCACAGTTGAACTCGCCGAGCTGGAAAAGAAACTGGATGAGTATATCGACCATGTGAAAGCGCACTTCGCCAATGAAGAGCGCTTGATGCGAACCTATAAATTTCCCGCTTATGAGATGCATAAAATGGCCCATGATATGTTCCTGATGGACCTTCAGCAGGCCACAAGGCAGTGGAAAGAGTTCGGAGATATCAAGAAGATCATTCACTTTATAGGCAAAACACCTGAATGGATCGCTATGCACGTCAATTCGGTAGATGCACCGACAGCAGATTTCCTTGCGAGAAAAATGGAAAACAGTGACGCATAGAATATAGACCAAAAGGCATCAAGAGAACCTCTCCCCTCCACTGTGTAGTGCCTTTGCTCTTCCACCTCTGAGGAGGTCCAACGGATGACCTCGATCATTAAATCCTGACCATCATTTTCCACAGATATTTTAGGGATACATGCTACAATATAAAAATGGCCGATACAAGTCAGCGTTGCAGCTGGAAGGTACTGCGTTCATCTTGTGATCACTTAACAGACAATAGAGTATATGAACTTTTTTACCGACAACTAAAGGAGTATGATCATGACAGAGCATTCAACGATGACCGTTGATGGGAATGAAGCCGTTGCGATGGTGGCACACAACCTCAACGAGGTCATTGCCATCTACCCTATCACCCCCTCCTCTCCCATGGGTGAGTTCTCCGATATTTACAGTGCAAAAGGACAGAAGAACATTTTCGGTACCGTGCCTGAGGTCTATGAGATGCAAAGCGAAGGAGGTGCCAGCGGCGCCGTGCACGGTGCACTGCAGGCAGGCGCGCTGACCACTACCTTTACCGCTTCCCAGGGACTGCTGCTGATGATACCCAACATGTACAAGATCGCCGGTGAGCTCACCTCTACGGTTTTTCACGTTGCCTCCCGCTCCCTTGCCGCACAGGGACTTTCCATCTTCGGGGACCATCAGGATGTGATGGGAGTCAGACAGACCGGATTTGCCCTGCTCGCCTCGGGTTCTGTACAGGAAGCACATGATTTTGCGCTGATCGCCCAGGCGGCCACTTTACAGGGACGCATTCCCTTTTTACATTTTTTTGACGGATTTCGCACCTCCCATGAGGTCAGCCGGATCGAAAAACTCTCTGATGACGTACTCAAAGCCATGATCAATCCTGATCTGGTCGAGGCACACCGTAAACGGGGACTCACTCCGGATAAACCTGTGCTTCGAGGTACCTCACAGAACCCCGATGTCTATTTTCAGGGACGCGAAAGTGTCAACAAGTATTATCTGGCACTGCCGAAGATCCTGCAGGAGCAGATGGATGCCTTTGGCGAATTGACAGGAAGAGCATACCGGCTTTTTGAGTATGTCGGTGCCGAAGATGCCCAGAGGGTTATCGTACTGATGGGGTCAGGCACCCAGGCCGTAGAAGAGACTGTCCACTACCTGAACGCTCAGGGCGGAAAAGTGGGCTTGATAAAGGTGCGGTTGGCACTCCCTTTTGCCATCGAAGCATTCATCGAGGCACTGCCGAGATCGGTACGCTCGATCGCGGTGCTCGACCGTACGAAAGAATCAGGAAGCCTCGGTGAACCCTTGTACCATGATGTCGTTTCCGCACTCTTTGAACAGCGTGCGGCACTCCCTTTTGAGCTGCCGACCGTCATAGGGGGACGCTACGGTCTCTCCTCCAAAGAGTTCACTCCCGCCATGATCCTTGCCATCTACCAGGAACTTTCCAAAGCCTCTCCTAAAAACCACTTCACCATCGGTATCGACGATGATGTCACCCATACATCGCTGGAGTATGATCAGGAGTTCATCCTGAAAAACCCCGGGCAGTTCCAGGCGCTGTTCTATGGACTCGGTTCGGACGGCACCGTAGGGGCGAACAAGAACACGATCAAGATCATAGGAGAAGAGACAGAGTATTATGCACAGGGGTATTTTGTCTATGACTCCAAAAAATCGGGTTCCATGACCACCTCCCATCTGCGTTTCGGTCCCGATCCCATACGGTCGAGTTACCTGATACAGGAAGCCGATTTTATCGCCGTGCACCAGGCTGTTTTCCTTGAAAAACTCGACCTGCTTGAGAGGGCCAAACCCGGTGCCGTTTTTCTGCTAAACACGCCGCATAGCAAAGAGGAAGTATGGCAGCATCTGCCCCGCGCAACCCAGGAGCATATCATCTCTAAAGGGCTGAAGTTTTATGTCATTGATGCCTACAGCGTAGCAAAAGCCAGCAATATGGGATCACGGATCAATACCATCATGCAGACCTGCTTCTTTGCCATCAGCGGTATCCTTCCCAGAGAGGAAGCCATTGATAAAATAAAAAAATCGATCCAGAAAACCTACGGGAAGAAAGGGGATGTGATCGTGGAGATGAACTTTGCGGCTGTCGACAACACGCTGGAGCATCTCCATGAAGTTGCTGTCCCTGGCAAAGCGGAAAGTACCCGGGAGCTTCAGCCGGCGCTCAAGGGGGTACTGACCCCGTTCATTTCCGAAGTGATCGGCAAAATGACCGTGTACAAGGGAGACGCACTTTCGGTATCGCAGATCCCTGATGACGGGACCTGGCCGACAGGGACCACACAGTACGAAAAGCGGAACATCGCCCATGAAGTGCCTGTCTGGGACCCTGACACCTGTATCCAGTGCAACAAATGTGTCTCTGCCTGCCCCCACTCTGTCATACGCTCGAATGTTTTTGATGTCTCCTTTATGGATGAGGCGCCTGAAGGGTTTGTCTCCAAAATTGCCAAAGGGAAGAAATTCGGTGAGAACGATCGTTTCAATATCTCCGTAGCGGTCGAGGACTGTACGGGCTGTTCGCTATGCACGGAAGTATGCCCTGCCAAAAACAAATCTCAGACCAACCTCAAAGCGATCAATATGACGCCGCTTTCGGACATCAAAGAGCAGAAGATCGCGCAGTGGGAATACTTTACTTCGCTGCCGAAGATAGAGCGTTCGAAACTTGACCATGATGACCTGAAAGAGTCACAGTTCCTTGAACCGCTCTTTGAGTTCAGCGGTGCCTGTGCGGGATGTGGCGAGACCCCCTATATCAAACTTGCTACACAGCTTTTCGGTGACAGGATGGTCGTCGCCAACGCCACAGGATGCAGTTCCATCTACGGAGGGAACCTTCCTACCACGCCATGGAGAAAAAATGATGCGGGACGCGGACCGGCATGGTCCAATTCGCTCTTTGAGGACAATGCGGAATTCGGGCTTGGGTTCCGCCTCTCTATCGATAGCCGCAGGGACCATGCCCGCAGCCTGCTGGAAGGTCTGCAAAAAGGTCTGAAGGAGACCCTTGACAAGACCCTGGTAGAAGCCATACTGAATGCTCCCCAGAACACTGAAACTGAGATCAACGAACAGAGAGAGCGGGTTGAACTGCTCAGATCTGCCCTCGCCAGCCTTGAAAGCAGCGCAGCAAAAGAGCTGTTGAAAATAACAGATTACCTTGTCAAGAAATCCGTCTGGATCATCGGCGGGGATGGCTGGGCCTATGATATCGGCTATGGCGGGCTCGACCATGTGCTTGCCAGCGGAAAGAATGTCAACATCCTGGTGCTCGATACCCAAGTCTACTCCAATACCGGCGGCCAGCAGTCCAAGGCCACCTTGACCGGTGCCGTGGCGAAGTTCGCTGCTGACGGAAAAGCAGGCGTGCCAAAAGATCTCGCTGCCATGGCCATCAATTACGAAAATGTCTATGTCGCAAAGGTCGCATTGGGTGCGAACGACAAAGCCACGGTCAAAGCCTTTGTGGAAGCGGAACGCTATGACGGTCCATCGATCATCATCGCCTATTCGCACTGTGTGGCCCACGGCTATGATCTGAAATACGGTTTTGACCAGCAGAAACGTGCTGTTGACAGCGGTCTATGGCCGATCTTCCGCTTTAACCCGGACAGGATCAAAGAGGGAGAAAATCCGATGACACTTGACTACAAAGGTCCCAAAATAGATGTCAAGGATTTTATGTACCGTGAGACCCGGTTCAAAATGGCCGAGAAGATGAATGCCGCTTCTGCAGGGTCCTACCTGAAAACCGCGGCGCACACGGCCCAGTCTCTCTACAAACGGTATCAAAACCTGCATGAATATTATCAGCCGACACAGAAGGAGGTCTGACCATGGAACTGACTACGACGCATTTGGGACTCGCATTGAAAAATCCCCTGATCGCCAGTGCTTCGCCTTTGACGGCATCGCTTGACAGCATAAAGAGACTCGAGGAGCACGGCATAGCCGCGGTGATCATGCATTCGCTCTTCGAAGAGGAGATCAACCACGAGATCCACCAGATCGACCACTTTCTGCAACTTCACAGCAATGCCAATGCGGAAGCGACCAGCTATCTGCCCAGTGAAGTGGATTTTGACAATCTCCACTCCGAACAGTACCTTGAAGAGATCCAAAGGACCAAAGAGGCGATAGAGATACCGCTCATCGCCAGTCTCAACGGTGTCTCGGCAGGCGGATGGGTCAAATACGCCCAAAAACTGCAGGAGGCCGGTGCGGACGCTCTGGAGCTTAACATCACCTACATCCCCACCTCCATCGATATGGAGGGACATACGGTGGAGCAGATGTATGTCAATACCATAGCGCAGGTAAAAAAACATATTTCCATCCCCCTCAATGTCAAAATGAACGCCTATTTTTCAAGCCCTGCCAATATGGCCAAACGTTTTGTCGAGGCCGGGGCAAACGGTCTGACCATTTTTGACAACCCCGCACGTGTCGATGTGGACCTTGAACTCCTCACCCCTTTGCAGCGTGCCAACATCACCAGCTCTGCCAACGTGAGTGAGACCTTGCGGTGGTGCGCGATCCTCTATAAAAAACTTTTCTGTTCTCTCTGTGCGGGGACGGGGATCCACACTGCCGAGGATGTCCTCAAAGCCGTGATGAGCGGCGCGGATGCAGTGGCACTGGCTTCGGTCCTCCTGACCAAAGGGGAAGCCGAGGCGGCCGTGATACTCAATGGGATCACCCAATGGATGCAGGAACACGAATACGACTCCATCTCGCAGATGAAAGGAAGCATCTCTCTGGCCCATACCGATAATCCGGATGCCTATGAGCGCAACTCCTATATGTATGCCCTGCAGCAGTATCGCCGTTAGCAAGAGCATAGAGACATAGAAAAGCTCAGATGATAGACTTTATTCAGGACCATGAAAATCTATTGCTTGGTCTGGCCGCCATATCGTTCCTGGTATTCATCACCTCACTGCTGCTTATCCCGTGGATAGTGACCAAAATACCCTCGGATTATTTTACGCATCCAAAACGTCAAAAGTATCTGTGGGATGATCAGCCGAATATCCTACGGTATCTATTTGTATTCCTGAAAAATGTATTGGGTGTGATGCTTGTGCTGGGAGGGTTCACCCTGCTGTTCTTGCCGGGCCAGGGAATAGTTACCATGATGATAGGACTGCTGATCATGGATTTCCCCTACAAATACAGGGTTGAAACCTGGATCATCAAACACCCGGTTGTGCTAAGATCTATCAACCGGTTACGCAAGAAAGCAAAGCAACCTCCCCTGGAGATATAGCTGTAGCACCGGGGAAAGAGTGTTTTTACTTTTGGGAAATAAGAATATTACTGCTTCAGAGCATTTTCGCGAAGCTCTTTCAGCTTCTTCTGATACTCCTCTTCATCACCGTATGACAAGAACTCCTCATAATACGGATGCTGCGCTACGACCTTCTTCGCATGTTTGATAGGACAGAAGAAAAGTTCGGTTCTTCCTGCAACGGCTGAAGCATAGAGCATGAGCCCGTTAAAGTAGGAGCAGTATAGGCAGTTGAGCTTTTCGATCGGGTTCAAATAGCCAAGATAGCGGTGGTCGAAATGCATATAGTCGCTTCGTTTGATCAGCTCAAATTTATAGATCCTGAAGATCACTTGCTGAAATACAAAGAGTATGATGTCCAAAAGTACAGCGGGGAGGATCATCGCATAGATGATAGGAGAGCTAAGCAGATGCAAAAGAGGCACTTCCCTGAACCAGGTCAAAAGATTTTTCATGTTCTCTCTTTGCTTGGCCAAAACCTCCTGCTCGAATGTCACATAGCCGTTTTTGATCTGATAGGAGATGTGCCCCTCCTGCTTGTCGATCTCTTCTGCAAGCTTCAGCTTCATGGCATCTATCTCTTCTATGATCTCTCTGATCTTGTTATTCATGGGTACCCTTCCTCTTTCAAATTTTCTCACTGAACATCTCAGACGATATTATACATAGTTAACGCAATAGTTGGATGATGGATCTTTAGCTCACGGCATAGTGTAGATCAGCCGGTCAGACAGGGTCAGGAGACAGAAAACTTCTTTCTAAAGAGCTTTGCCCCGTCTTTACTCGATTCTATCTGGTCTGAAATATCCTGGAATGAAAAACGCAGCTTGCTCTGTTCTATCGTTTCCATCTCTTTGATCTTGTTGATGTTGATCAGGTAGGAGCGGTGTATACGCACAAAATCATGGTCCAGCAGTTTGCTCTCAAGGTCGGATATCTTGTCCGGATAGTAGGAGAAGCCTTTGGCAGAGCGCAGCATCACTTCGCTCAGGTCGGCTTTGACATAGTAGATATCTTCGGGCTTCAACAGATAGTAGTTCTCCCCGTTCTTGCTAAGAAGACGGAAGTTTTTATCTTGCTTGGCTTCCCGTTTCACGCGCTGTATGCTCTGTTCTAACTGTTCCATACTGAAAGGTTTTACCAGGTACCCTACCGCGCCTATGTCAAACGCTTTAAGCGCATGCTCTTCATAGGCGGTCTGGAAGATGATGGCCAGGTCCTCCTGCTGGTAACGCAGTTCATAGCCGAGCTCCAGGCCGCTTGTCCCGGGCATATTGATATCAAGGAGTACAAGGTCAAAATGTGCCTCTTTTACCGCTTCCATGGCACTCTGTGCATTGTCAGCCTCTACGATCTCTTCATACCCCAGTGTATGGAGCATACGTTTAAGCCTTGAAAGGGCCAGGGCTTCATCGTCAACGATCAGTATTTTCATCACAATCTCCTAAATAAAGTGTAAAAGCGGGTTTTTCTTTGTTGGTGATCTCGATGGTACCCTTGCAAAGAAGTTTCAAACGCTGGGCCAGGTTCGTAAGGCCTGTACCGAATGTGGTACTTTTCAAGGGTTTGCCGTCATTTTGAACTGTCAGCCTGTTTTCTGCCTGATCATAGCTTAAAGAGATGTTCAGTGTTCTTTTTGCGATAAAACCGTGTTTGATGGCGTTTTCCACAAGAAGCTGGATCGAAAACTTAGGTACTTCTATCCTAGGCAGAGGTTCCTCTATATGTAACTGTATCATGCCTGAAAAACGTATATTTTCCAACTCTACATAATCCCGCACGTTTCTAAGTTCGTCGCTGAGCGGTATCAGTGCCTTTTCATCCATCGTATTGCGCAGGAATGTCGAGACCTTCAGGATGGCAGCTTCCGCCTTGTCCTGGTCCTGGTGGATGAGTTCGGCGATGGAGTTCAGGGCATTGAACAGGAAATGCGGATTGAGCTGTGTTTCGAGTGACCTGAGGCGGCTTTGCACATAGTGGTGATCGACCTCTTCTTTTTCATTGCGCATCTTGACAAAACGGTAGAGCAGCGCGCCCACGATATAGGTCAGAAGACCTACAGCGATCGCAATATGCATATGATGAGTGTGAAAGAGAGGGATCAGATCTACCTGCAGGAGTTCTGCTACAGCGGTACTCAGCAAAGTACCCAAAAATCCAGAAAGAAATGAGAAAAATACGGCTAAGGGAAGCCAGAATATTTTTGAGATCTTTGGAAGGATCGTGTGGTTCATATAGGTAATAAAGACCAGCGAAAAAAGTGTAATGGAAAAACCGAGCATCGCACCGAAATATGCACCCTGTAACCACTCACGGCCCAAAAGCACATACCCCAAAGAAGAGAGGAGCGTGGCAAAAACAACACCGATGAGCAGGATGTAGAGCCAGTCAAAAGGCTTGATACGCAAAGCGATATCATACATCAAGCAGCCTTTTCAGATTGTCCACCCCAAGCATCACTCCGGGCCACCCCTGCGCGGCATAGACCGTATCACCGACATGATACAGACCCTCTATCGTAGTATCGTTCGAAGGCAGTTTTGGCAGGAAATTTTTCATAGTGATGGCATTGCCTCCAAGTTGTGAACGGTTGATATAGCGTTTGAAGCTTTTTGGTGTGGCTGCAAACTGATGCACTATTTCCTCTTCATTGATATCAAGTATATCACAGATGGACTTTATCATTTGGTTCTTTAGTTCCTCTTTTTTCACTTTGTAGGTACTTTTGTCTTCCCACCATCTGCTGTCTGTATGTATCGATGCAGTGATACTGTAATATCCCTTTTCGCTGAGCTGATCATCTTTGATATCCGAAAAGGAGACGAACACGGCATTGGAGAGACTGTGAAGATAGGTCTCATTCTGAATGAGCTGGTAGTGATGTGCATACTTCTTCCTGCTTTTAACGGTCATATAGAGCATAAAAGAGCTTTGGTGATTGTTGAGCGTTTCGTATTTTTTATAGTACCGTTTGACCTTCGTATCAGCCTGAGCAAAAAGTTTTCCGCTGTCATACACGGTAGAGTTGAGTATCACCTTTTTGGCCTTTACGGTTTCCTTTTTTGTATAAAGCGTAAAGTGGTCCGAATGGCGTTCGATCTTCAGTACCTCTGTGTTTCGCCTTACATCTTTCATCTTTGCGGTCATAGCATCAAAGATGGCTCCGAATCCGCCAGGTACATAGTGTGTTTCGTTAAATGTATACCCCAAAGAGAGTGCCGCGGTGAAGAAGTTTATATCACGTGAATGCGCCTGGGACACTATCAGTATCTGTGCCTCCAAAAACTGAAGATACTCTTCTGACATGTCTCCGTAAAAATCTTGGATGAAATCATAGGCATTGGTCCGTAAGTAACGCTGAAATTTTACCAGCAGCGGGAAAAAACTTGTAAGTGAAAGTATCTTATGCCACACACTTCTGTTACTGTAGTAATGACCATGCAGCTCATAAAACTTTCGGCCCAGGTCGTGTACCAGTGTCCAGAATTCCCTGTTTTTAGGATGGGGGTAATTCTCTTCCAAAGCCTCTAAAAATCTCTCCAGATCAGAAAAACGCGGTGTGGTCTTCCCATTCTGTATGATGATGATAGAGGGATCCGTTCTGATAACATCCGGGGTAAAGCCGAACTCATCAAAGTGTGACTTTACAATGTGCCCCTCCTGATACCCTGCAAGCGTTGTGGCACCGGTATTGTAGGCGTAGCCTCTGTGTACAAACGTAGAACTGCACCCGCCAAGATACGGCTCTTTCTCGAACAGGACGGTCTCATACCCTTTGGCATCCAGATACGCCGCAATGCTGCTGCCGCCGATACCGGAACCCACTACTGCATATTCGATCATGCTGTCTCTTTCATACTTTCATACATATTGGCGATGCACTTCACGAAGGAGGGATGGTCATTAGGGGCCTTTGAGACGCGGTACTCCTCAAACCCCAACTCCTCGGCGATCTCTCTGTACTCTACCTCCAGTTCGAATTCTGTCTCAGAGTTGTCAATGGTGAACGCGATCGGATAGATAATGACCTTTTTTTTCTTCAGACTCTTGAGCTTGTCATCCAGATACGGACGTATCCACTCCAACGGTCCCAGGCGTGACTGATAGGCGAGATGGGTCTTGTGAAAGTTCAGCCCTGCCTGCAGCAATGCCTTTCTTGCATGATAGACATTGTATTTGATATGACGCTGGTACGCATCTCCTCTGTCTATGATCTTCTGCGGTAAGCCGTGTGCCGAAAAGACCAGTTCAAACTCTTCAGCATTATCTGTTCCCAAAGTTTCCCTAATGCGCTCTACCGTCGCAGCTATGTAGTCTGGATGCTGATAATAGCTCTCAAGTGTTTTTACTTTTGCCTTGATACCCTGCTTTCTGATGCTCTCTTCCAGGTCTTCTATACTTGAAAGTGTCGTAGTACTCGAATAATGCGGATAGAGAGGGATCGCATAGATCTCATCGACATCTTTGAGCCCTTGAAGCGTGTCACTTGAATAGGGAGGCGTATAACGCATAGCCATATGTACCGTAGCGTCTATGCCTGTTTCGAGTTTTGAAATGAGTTTTTTCGTATAGTCGACCAAGGGTGATCTTCCTCCTAAAGCGGCGTAATTGCTTTTCGCTTCCCCTTTTCTCTTCCAGGTAATGAGTTTTGCTATCAGCATACGCAGGGGCTTTGGTGCAGAGATGATATGCTTGTCATTGAACATATTGTTCAAAAAGACTTCTACCTCATCCAGATTGTTCGGACCGCCCATGTTCATCAGTAAAATAGCTCGCTTCATAGTTGCCTCACTTTTTTTGTTATTCTATAAAGAAAGTGCTGCTATTGGTAGCGAAATAATGTCAATTGGTCATGAAAACTAGCTCAGCTGGTGCTTAAGGGATGCTTCTATGTCGGTATATTCAAATACGAACCCTTTTTCCTGCAGTGCAGAAGGGTAGATCTCTTTTGAACCTGTCAGCACGGAACTGGCTTCCCCATACATGATGCGCAATGCGAATTCAGGGATGGGAAGAATGGTGGGACGATGCAGTACTTTTCCCAGCGTTTTAGTAAACACATAGTTGGTCACGGGATTGGGTGAAACGGCATTGAAGACACCCGTCAGTTTTTTATCGATCACAAAGTGATAGATACGCATCAGGTCTTCCATGTCTATCCAGCTTGTCATCATCTTCCCGTTACCGATGATGCCGCCCACGCCCAGTTTGAATGGTGTTAGCATCTGTGCCAGCGCACCGCCCTCTTTTCCGAGTATCACGCCAAAGCGCAGTATGGTGGTCGGCTTCTCGCACAAACGCGCTTCTTCTTCCCACTTATGGGCAAGCTCTCCTAAAAAATCATCTGCCACCTCTGTACAGGTCTCATCACATTTTTTGTTATCGGGATAGATGCCGATGGCCGACGTAGAGATAAAGTGAGAAACATTGCTTTGATTGACTGCCGCTACGAGGCGTTCTGTACTCTCTATACGGCTTTTGAGAAGTATTTTTTTATAGGGATCGCTCCAGCGTTTGATGATGGGGGCACCGGCAAGATTGATGACGACATCGACACCTTCCAGCTTTTCGACGATCCTGGAAACATCATCATTTCTGTCAATGATGACACACTCCTTAAAGTGTTCCTGTAACGCTGTGCCTACAAACCCGCTGGCTCCTGTAAGTGCTACTTTCATCCTATCCCTTTTTGCTTACTATAGTATGCGAGTATGGACTTCCTGTGTAATCACACACGATCTGCTATAATTGTAGCTATTTTGAGTTTTATAGTTGTTTGAAGTGGTGTATGCGTTCCCATCGGGAGATATGGAACGAGGAAGTGTTAATTTTAGTGAATTCTAGTGAATTGACAAAATATTTTTTTGTATTACATCTTAACTTTTTCTAATATTCCGCTTTTTATGAAATAGGTTATTTTATTATATATATCATTTCCTACATCATCTAAAAAATGTAATTGATAACCATATTTATATAAAGCTTGAAGCTCACTTATATGGTTATCAATCCACTTTGAATATTCATTTTGTCTACTCTCAGAATATACAAATTCGCCTTTACTGTTTTTTTGTCCAACATATTTTTTTATTCGATCTATAAATTCTATCACTGTACTATTTTCATGATAATCAAAAAACTCTGTTTCATTACCATAGTTAACACCACTAGTCCTTTTGATATAAGCCAAAATAGCATCAGGATAATTATCTACTAAATCATATACTATGGAATGTGATTGTGAATCATCAACACTATTACGATGCGAATAATTTAAAATAAAATGATTTTGAATAAAACAAACTGTACTCAAGACTAAAGGTCTTAATGCATCACTACTATATCCCTTATTAATCCACTCTAAGCAATTATCCAAAACCTGTATATAAATTCGAGCATTCAACTCTTCTGTTTCTTTAATTACATTTAAAATATCTTCTAAGTAGCTTTTTAAATTATTATATTTTACATCAACAACTATAGAATAAAATAATTCTTCTATAGTTGGTTCAAAATAAAAGAATTTATTAACCGTTTTTTCTTTTACATTCTTAAATACATTAGCTTCATCTTCTTTAAACACATCACTATTCAAGATAATCACTACCTTACAATCTAATGACAATGCTAAATGAGAGATTAAGCCAAATAAATCATTTAAGTCAATTTTTTTAGATTTTCGTTCAAAATCATCTAAACAGATTACACTACCATCTTTTAATATTTCTACGGATTTTTTATCTTTAGATTTTTGATTTAATTTTTCAAAACCATCTACTAACGATTTTTCTCCAAAACTTGGAGCAAGGGAACTAATAAATGATGCACTTTTACTAATAGTATCTTCAGCAACTAAACTGTTATAAGCTTCTTTAAAAATATCATATTTTATTTCAGAGATAGATTCTTTCCCATATAAACTGACATAAACACAAGCTTTACTATCTTTTGCCAATTTATCAGATAATATAGTCTCTATCTCATTCTGCCAAAAATGTGTCTTTCCTGCACCCCAAGCGCCAGATAACATAATTGTTTTCCCGTTATTATCAGAATTCAATAAGAACCCATCTTCTGTATTGATGAGATAATCTCTTAATTCTTTAGAACTTGACATATCTATCCTTATTATTCTTAATTTCTCTTACTCAAAAATTTATCTTTTCGTATTCCCATCGAGACGGTGGGAGTTTCCACCTTTAAAAAACATAAAAAAATAAGCTATTTCATGCTATTTTGCCTCGTTTGTATAATCAAATCACCACTCAAGAGTGCAGTATAATAAAACTGTAAGAGTCGGTTGATGTAGATTGATTATCTCGTTGAAGCCGCTGTAAAATAGTGAGCCTGTG
>NZ_DATCSP010000047.1:0-3066 GCF_036568385.1 Sulfurovum sp.
GAAGCAGAGATGATGACCGTATCGGATGGTTTCAGTTTGATGTGTCTGTGCTCATCCGTTGCCATACGGTTCAGCGCAGCCATGGTCTCCCCTTGTGAGCCTGTAGTGACGATGAGCACTTCATGGTCAGCGTATTTGGGCACTTCGTGTACTTCGATGAAGTGTCTGTCTTCAATGTCTACAAATCCAAGCGCGCGGTTCGTCTCGACGTTTCGTTCCATAGAGCGGCCGATCACACAGATCTTTCTGCCGTGTGTTACTGCTCTTTGCATTGCCTGGAAGATACGGTGGACATTGGAGGAGAAGGTGGACATGATCACTCTTCCTTTGGCAAGGTCAAAAAGCGTATCAAATGTTTTTCCGACCACTTTTTCACTTTTGGTAAAGCCAGGGTTGTGAGAGTTCGTAGAGTCAGAGAAAAGACAAAGCACCCCTTTGGCCCCATAATAGGCATAACGGTGCAGGTCCATCGTGTGGCCGTCCACCGGTGTATGGTCTATCTTAAAGTCCGCAGTGTGCATGATCGTTCCTGCAGGCGTTTCAATAGCAAGGGAACAGGCATCGATGATGGAGTGTGTATTGTGCAGCCATTCTATCTGCATATCACCGATCTGATACTGATTCCTGAGTGTCACAAAATTGAAATACTTTGTGTGTGCCGCCAATCCGTGTTCGTTGAACTTGTTCTCTATCATGGCAAGCGCAAGCGGTGTACCATAGATAGGGAATTGGAGTTCTTTGAACAGATAAGGCATCGCACCGATGTGGTCTTCATGTCCATGGGTGATAATCACATAGACGTCCTTTTGACCTTTAAGTGTATGCAGATAAGAGAAATCAGGTACCAGGATATCGACACCGTGCATCGTCTCATCCGGGAAGCTCATACCCACATCGATGACGATAGCCGTGGTCTCTGTCTCAAGTACGGCCATGTTCCCGCCGATCTCGCCAAGGCCGCCAAGCGGGGTAAATCGTACCTTGCCCTTGCTGGACATATCGATCTGCTTCCATGGATTCATTTGTGCGTCTCTTACGCGTGCATTCTCTTCAAGGGAAGCTCTCATCGCCTCATTCACCGTGGTAACATTTTTTCTTTTACTTCTGTTCTTGCTTCCTCCGCCACTGCGGCCCGGCTTGTTCGGTTTTGGTTTGTTCCCGGCCTGTTTCTCTCCGGCTTCAGCATTTTGGTTCCTGCTGGGGTTGGGTTTTCTGCCCGGGTGAGGTTTTCTGTTGGGGTTCGGTCTGCTTCCTGCCTGTTTCTCTCCGGCTTCAGTACTTTGGTTCCTGTTGGGGTTCGGCTTTCTGTTCGGGTGAGGTTTTCTGTTCGGGTTCGGTCTGTTCCTTTCCTGTGCCGTTTCCTCTTGCGTGCCTAGCGGCTTGCTTCCGGTATTTTGTCTATGTGGGTTCGGTCTTCTATCTCTGGGAGTTCTTTGCCCTTGATTTTGAGTGTTTTCTTTGTTCTGATCGTTGTTTTCCATCTAAATAATCCTTTAATTCATTATATATGTGATGATAAATAGATGTCCCAGCTTCATGAGGTCGCAAGTTGGAATCAAGTTCCAGCTTTTCAAAAGTGTTGTGTACCATATCTTTAGAAAAAACAGCTGTCAGATTTTTAGAAAGTTTTTTACGCGGCTGCGCAAATGCGATCTTTAGGAACGCTTCAAACTTCTCGTCATCCAATGACTGATTTTTCTCTATTAAAAGCACGGCAGAAGTGACGTTCGGAGGAGGGACAAATGCTTCGGGCTCAACTTCGAAACAGAGTGTCGCTTTTCCTGCGCTTGCAGCAAGGACAGAAAGGGCTGAAAACTCTTTCTGTCCGACACTTGCTGCAAACTTCTCGGCAACTTCTTTTTGAACCATCACCAGTATGGACCGGCAGTGTTCATCTTTCAATGCTTTTAAGATGATATTGGTCGCGATATAGTAGGGCAGGTTGGCTACCAAATGATAAGGCTCATCCAGCAGGCTTCCTGACTCCCAACGCTCAAGCACATCTCCGCACCGTAGTTCGAATCGCCCTTTGTGGATAGGTTCTTCAAATTCGGCGGTAAGATGCTCACATAATCTTTTATCAACCTCAAATGCTGTGACATTTCGAACTTTTACAAGTTCTTTGGTTAAATCACCTAAGCCAGGCCCAATCTCTGCGACTCTGAGGTCGTCATTGGGCATCGCTTGGATGATTTTGTGAAGATAGATATCATTCTTTAAAAAATTCTGACCAAATTTCTTACTGGCGAATTCGGCTAAATTTTTAATAATCATACTATAATCTACCTTTATACTTCATACTAATCCCGTGTTTGGGATAATTTTTGTATAATCTTATCATAAATAACTGCATTTTATACAAATGTTGTCTCGGTGTCTAACTTGGAGAACGACAGATGCCAGGATAATTTGCCTATGAGGTTCCTGTGCCAGACACGGGAATGATGAAAGAGAAAGTTATAAATTTAATAAAAAAGATGAATAGATGGATTATTTTGCAAAACGTATCATTCCCTGTCTGGATGTAGATAACGGGCGGGTAGTGAAAGGTGTGAACTTTGTCGGTTTGCGTGATGCAGGTGACCCTGTAGAGGTAGCGAAGCGCTACAATGAAGAGGGTGCGGATGAAATTACGTTCCTGGACATCGGTGCAAGCCATGAAGGCCGTGATACCATTGTCGACGTGGTGAAGAAGGTGGCACAGGAGGTCTTTATTCCCTTGACCGTGGGAGGAGGGATCAGAGAACTTTCGGATATCTACAGTCTTCTGAATGTGGGGTGTGACAAAGTGAGTGTGAATTCTGCTGCGATCAAACGGCCGGCATTCATCGAAGAGGGAGCAAAACGGTTCGGATCGCAGTGCATCGTCGTGGCGATCGATGCGAAAAGAGTGGGAGAGGACCGTTGGCATGTCTTTACCCACGGCGGGCGTAACGATACCGGTATCGATGCACTCGAATGGGCCAAAGAAGCCTGTGACAGAGGAGCGGGCGAGCTGCTTGTTACCTCTATGGATGCGGATGGAACGAAAGCAGGATTTGACAATGCCTTGAACAGAAAGATCAG